>NZ_JBQIKP010000019.1:0-69557 GCF_056796775.1 Schaedlerella sp. | reverse complement strand
GCAACAATCTTCTTTGATGTAATACAAAATCCCCCACCTCTCGCCGCATCATACTTCCTCACCTCCACGTTCCCCTTCATGCAACTATTTTGATACTAACGCCTGCAGCATATCTGCCACTTCTTCGTGCCGATTTGGGTACAAATGACCGTATATATTATTCACCATATCGACCGTATCTCCAATCCGTTCCGCAATCAGAATGGCGGGAAAACCCATCTCGATCAGCAGGGAAACATGAGAGTGGCGTATATCATGTACACGGATCTGTTTTATCCCCGCGCGTTCGCACACGTTGTTCAGCGGGATACGGATGGAGGTGTTGACCAGAGGGATCAGCCGGTCCGATTTTTTCAGACCATAGGTTTCCTGGATATACGCGCGGATCTGATCACACAGAAAATCCGGGATCGGAACGGTGCGGATACTGTTGGAGGTTTTGGGGGAGGTAATGACATCCTCTCCATGAATCCTGTGAAATGTTTTTGTCACATGGATGACTTTTTTCTCCAGGTCAATGTCCGCCGGGGTAAGGGCCAGGGCTTCACCGCATCGAAGTCCCGCATAGTAAAGAATGCTGTACAGGACATGGTGCGTCGGATTTTTTACACAGGCGATCAGTGTTTTAAATTCTTCATGTGTCCAGAACTGCATCCGTTTTGGCTTGCTGCTCCCGATCAGACCGGCTACCTTGCAGGGATTCTGCGGAAGGCCGTAATATTTGACCGCAAAATTCAATATGGCGTTCAGCTGTCCGTTGATATTACGCTGTGTGGTGGGCTTTAAACCATCCTCTATCAGATGATTCTGCCATTTCCGGACATCAGCCGCCGTGATCTGATTGATGGGTTTGTCCTTAAAAAAGGGTAGCACCCGGCTCTCCACACATTGGTTTTTTGAATTTACGGAAGAACGCTTCAAACGTGATTGAATATCTTCCAGATACAATTGATAGAGTGCCTGGAAAGTCATATTGGGACTTCCGGACTGCTTTTCGAGAAAAATACGTTCCCATTCCTTTGCGTCACGCTGCAGCTTAAAGCCGCGTTTCATCTTCTGACGCCGTACGCCCGTCCAGTCAATATAATAAAATTTACAATACCAGGTGCCTCGTTTTTCATCTTTGTAAGTCATGTGGTTTTTCCTCCTGTCTGGTAAAAGGTTCGCGGTAAATGTCGAAAAGGGCGTATTTACCACGTGGTTTGTATCAGAAACGTAAATACAAATGAATTTGACGATGCTTTGATTCCAAAGAAGGAAAAACACATAAATCATACACATGATAACCGGATTTCAAGAAATGAGAAGTCTTATTGATAGACTTTTTCAGCATATCATATCTAAAAAAGAAATGCCAGTATTGGGCTGAGCAATTCTTTTTATACATAAAAAAATAGTATAACATGAAATGTTATACTACCGGCTGAAAAAACTCTCTGCAATTCAGAACAAAACCTGGATATAAAAGAAAATCGGGGTGACAGGATTCGAACCTGCGACCTCACGGCCCCCAGCCGTGCGCTCTAACCAAACTGAGCCACACCCCGCCAACGAATACTATTATATGGGATTAGAGCGGAAATGTAAAGAGAAATTTTAAAAAATTTTCGGATTGACCTCAAGCCGTGTAATAAAGTCGAAAAGTTCAGATCAAAGAGTTGACCGGACCAGCATTTCAGGGTTATAATAAACGGGCATACATGAATTTGATAAGTGTAAAATATGATAGACTATAGAGGGCGAGAATCATGATCAAGAGCATGACGGGTTTTGGAAGATGCGAGTATCAGCAGGATTCCCGGAAGTTTACGGCAGAGTTAAAGAGTGTAAACCACCGGTATCTGGATGTGAATATCCGGATGCCGAAGAAGCTGAACTTTTTTGACAGTGCGATTCGGACGCTGCTGAAAAATTACGCAAGCCGCGGGAAGATTGACATTTTCATTATGTATGAGGATGTATCCGAAGCGCAGGGAAGCCTGAAGTACAATGCGGCGCTTGCCGGGGAGTATGTGAAGTACCTTCGGCAGATGGCAGAGGAATTTGGTCTGGATGACCATCTGAGCCTGGCGACATTGGCAAGGTGTCCGGATGTGCTGACGATGGAGGAGCAGACCGTAGATGAGGAAGAGCTGTGGAAGGGACTGAGGACGGTTCTGGAAGGAGCATTTGAGCAGTTTGTGGCAGCAAGGGCAACCGAAGGAGAGCATTTGAAAAAGGATATCCTTGCGAAGCTTTCCGGGATGGAGGTTCTGATCGCTGGGATTGAAGAGCATTCCCCGGAGATCGCGGCGCAGTACCGAGCGAAGCTGGAAGAGAAGGTCCGGGAGCTGCTGGGGGATGTGCAGATGGAAGAGAGCCGGATTGCGGCGGAGGTGATCTTGTTTGCGGACAAGATCTGCACGGACGAAGAGGTGGTTCGCTTAAAGAGCCATATTTCTCATATGCGCGATACACTGGATGAGCCCGAGGGGATCGGACGGAAGCTGGACTTCATCGCACAGGAGATGAACCGTGAAGCCAACACGATCCTGTCCAAGGCCAATGACCAGGAGATCTCGAATTACGCGATCAGCCTGAAGACAGAGATCGAAAAAATAAGAGAGCAGATTCAAAATATTGAGTAACGATTCAGAACAGCAGTAGTATGAAAAAACAGACGTTGCAAGTTTACTTGCAAGGGCTGATTTTTCATACTGCTATTGGGCGGAACGCCCAAAACCTCAGACAGGAGCTGTGTAAACAGCGGATAGTCTGCGCAGCAGACGGGTCTGAGGTCTGCTGTTCCGTAGATCATTCAAGATGAGGTGAAGCGTATGATGGATTCCAAAGGGATTTTGATCGTTGTATCCGGTTTTTCCGGGGCGGGAAAAGGCACACTGATGAAGGAGCTTTTAAAAAATCATCCCGGACAGTATACCTTGTCGATTTCTGCGACTACAAGACAGCCGCGCGATGGAGAAGAAGACGGCAGAGAATATTTTTTCATAACTACAGAAGAATTTGAAAAAATGATTGCGCAGGATCAGCTGATAGAGTATGCTAGATATGTAAATAATTACTATGGAACGCCCCGCGCCTATGTGGAGCAGAAGCTGGAGGAAGGGAAGGACGTCATCCTGGAGATTGAGATTCAGGGGGCCATGAAGGTGAAGAAGGCATTTCCGAAGACCGTGCTTTTGTTTGTCACACCCCCGACGGCGGGAGAGCTGAAGCACCGGCTGACGTGTAGGGGGACGGAGACTGAGGAAGTCATTGATTCCAGGCTCAGGCGGGCCGTGGAGGAAGCGGACGGTATGGATCAGTATGATTATCTGATCATCAACGACGACCTGGAGCGGTGTGCGAAGGAGTTGCACGACATTGTCCAGGGAGAGCACCGAAAGAGCTTCCGGAATACGGAATTTATGGAAAAGATCAAGCAGGATCTGCAGAGATTGAAAGGAGAATAAGAAGTATGTTGCATCCGTCTTATACAGATTTGATGAAAGTGGTGAATAAGGATGTGGAAGAGGGCGAGACAAAAATTGTCAACAGCCGGTATTCTATCGTACTTGCCACATCCAAAAGGGCCAGGCAGATCATCGACGGCGAGCTGCCGATGGTCAATATAAAGAGCGAGGCAAAGCCGCTTTCCCTGGCAATCCAGGAACTGAATGAAGGGAAATTAAAGATCATCGCAGAGAGTGCGGCTGCCGAGGAAGAGGAGCAGGCATTTGAGGAAGCGCTGACAGAGGAAGTATTGGAAGAGGAACCGCTGACGGAAGAGATTCCGGAGGTGGAAGCAGTGACAGAGTGATACGAGAGACAGGCTATCCCTATCTGCTATAGGTGATAGCCGTCTTGTTTTAGGAACCGTCAGGAAAAGACAGATGGAGAACAAATTATGAAGATTTTATTTATTTCTCTGGGCTGCGACAAGAATCTTGTGGACACGGAAGTGATGCTGGGGCTTCTGGCCTCCCGCGGGCATGTGATGACGGATGACGAGGCTGAGGCGGAGGCGATCATCATCAACACCTGCTGCTTTATCCACGATGCCAAGGAGGAGAGCATCCAGAATATTCTGGAGATGGCGGAATATAAAAAGACAGGATGCCTGAAAGCGCTCATCGTGACAGGATGCCTGGCCCAGCGTTACCGGCAGGAGATCTTGGATGAGATCCCGGAGGTAGACGCGGTGCTGGGGACGACCGCCTATGACCAGATTCTGGAATCACTGGATGCGGCGCTTGCGGGACAGCCGGAGGTGCGGCTTGCGGATCTGCAGTCCCTTCCTGCTGTGGAGACGAAGCGGCTGGTGACGACAGGAGGGCATTACGCCTACTTAAAGATTGCGGAAGGCTGTGATAAGCACTGTACTTACTGCATCATCCCCAGGATCCGGGGAAGCTTCCGCAGCGTGCCGATGGAACGGCTGTTAAAGGAAGCAGAGGAGCTGGCGGAGCAGGGGGTTAAGGAGCTGATCCTGGTGGCCCAGGAGACGACCCTGTACGGAAAGGACATTTACGGGGAAAAGAAGCTGCCCGAGCTCCTGCGCAGATTATGCAGGATTACAGGGCTTCGGTGGATCCGCATTCTGTATTGCTACCCGGAGGAGATTACGGATGAACTGATCCGGGTCATAAAGGAAGAGCCGAAGATCTGCCATTACCTGGATCTGCCGATCCAGCATGCCAATGACCGGATCCTGAAACGGATGGGCCGCAGAACGTCTAAGCAGCAGCTGATTGAGATTCTGGAGAAGCTGCGCAGGGAGATCCCGGATATCTGCCTTCGAACCACGCTGATCACCGGATTTCCCGGGGAGACAGAAAAAGAACATGAGGAAGTGGTAGACTTTGTAGACCAGATGGAATTTGAACGGCTGGGGGTATTTACCTATTCGCCGGAGGAGGATACTCCTGCGGCAGAGATGCCGGATCAGATTGAAGAAGAAGTGAAGCGGGAGCGGCAGGCCGAGATCATGGAGCTGCAGCAGGAGATTGCGTTCGAAAATGCCGAGGCTATGGTGGGCCGGGAGGTACTGGTTCTGATTGAGGGTCGTGTAACGGACGAAAATGCATACGTAGGGCGGACGTATCGGGATGCCCCCGGCGTGGACGGGATGATCTTTGTGGAGACAGGAGAATTGCTGCTGTCCGGCGATTTCGCGAAGGTCAGAGTAACCGGTGCATTGGAATATGATTTGATAGGAGGACTTGTAGAATGAATTTGCCAAATAAACTGACGGTATTGCGGATCATCATGGTACCATTTTTTGTGTTTTTTATGCTGACAGATGTGGGAGGAACAGCCAATAAATGGATTGCGCTTGTGTTGTTCTGTGTGGCCAGCCTGACGGATCTTCTGGACGGCAAGATCGCCCGGAAATATAATCTGGTGACCAATTTTGGAAAGTTTATGGATCCTCTGGCGGACAAGCTGCTGGTCTGCTCCGCCATGATCTGCATGATCGATTCCGGCCAGCTTACCGCCTGGTTTGTGATCATCATCATTGCCCGGGAATTTATCATCAGCGGTTTTCGTCTGGTAGCTTCCGACAACGGGATCGTGATCGCCGCAAGCTACTGGGGGAAGTTTAAGACTGTTTCCCAGATGGCGATGGTGATCCTGCTGATCGCGGATTTCGGCGGTGTATTTGACCTGATCTGCGAGGCTCTGATCTGGATCTCTCTGGCGCTCACCATCATTTCTCTGGTGGATTATGTGGCGAAGAATAAGCAGGTCCTGACCCAGGGAGGAATGTAGGATGCAGGAAAACAGACGCCCGGATTCCCCGGAGGAACAGGTGGTCCGGCTTTTAAAGGAACGAAATCTTACGATCACAGCGGCAGAATCCTGTACCGGCGGCCTGATCGCAGGAACGCTGGTCAATGTGGCCGGCGCGTCCGACGTGTTCGGCGAGGCCTACGTGACCTATTCGAATGAAGCAAAGCAGCGTTTGGTGGGAGTGCGGGCGGAAACTCTGGAGCAGTTCGGAGCGGTCAGTGAAGAGACGGCATATGAGATGGCGGCCGGCGCCGCCCGGGCGGCCGGCGCGGATGTGGGTTTAAGCTCTACAGGCATCGCAGGACCGGGAGGCGGTACGCCGGAAAAACCGGTGGGGCTGGTGTATATCGGCTGCTGTGTTCGGGGAGAGGTACAGGTCCGGCGGCTGAACCTTCACGGGAACCGGGAGCAGAACCGGATGGATACAGTGAAGGCTGCGCTGGAGCTGGCGGCGGAGATGTTGGCCGCAGAGTAGGGGTTAATCTTTCGATTAGCCGGCGCGCCATGATTCTGATTAGTGATTTGGAAAATAAATTAGTTGAAAAAAAGTACCATAACCTTTGACGGCTACGGTACTTTTTATTTTCATAAATACATTCTCAGAACTTCCCTGCCTTCGCCGCTTCCTCTACGGAAACCGCAACCGCAACTGTCATGCCGACCATCGGGTTGTTGCCTGCGCCGATCAGCCCCATCATCTCAACATGAGCCGGTACGGAAGAGGATCCTGCAAACTGAGCGTCAGAGTGCATACGTCCCAATGTATCTGTCATACCATAGGAAGCCGGGCCTGCTGCCATGTTATCCGGATGCAGTGTACGTCCTGTACCGCCGCCGGATGCTACGGAAAAGTACTTCTTGCCCTGTTCTACACATTCCTTCTTGTAAGTACCTGCTACTGGATGCTGGAAACGGGTCGGGTTGGTGGAGTTACCGGTAATGGAAACATCAACGCCTTCCTTGTGCATGATCGCAACACCCTCGCGTACATCATTCGCTCCGTAGCAGTTTACCTTGGAACGAAGTCCGTCAGAGTAAGCGATTCTCTGTACTTCCTTCAGTTCTCCTGTGAAGTAGTCATAATCTGTCTCAACATAAGTAAATCCATTGATTCTGGAAATGATCTTTGCGGCGTCTTTTCCAAGTCCGTTCAGGATGACGCGCAGAGGTTTTTTACGAACCTTGTTTGCCTTTTCCGCAATACCGATTGCGCCTTCTGCTGCCGCAAAGGACTCGTGGCCTGCCAGGAACGCGAAACAGTCTGTATCGTCTTCCAGAAGCATCTTGCCCAGGTTGCCGTGTCCTAAACCTACCTTACGCTGATCCGCGACAGATCCCGGAATACAGAAAGCCTGAAGGCCTTCCCCGATCGCTGCTGCCGCGTCAGACGCGGTCTTGCATCCCTTCTTGATCGCGATCGCAGCGCCTACCGTGTAAGCCCAGCATGCATTTTCAAAACAGATCGGCTGAATCCCCTTTACCTGGTTGTACACATCAAGTCCGGCATCCTTTGTGATCTTCTCTGCCTCTTCAATAGAAGCAATGCCATAGCTGTTCAAAACTTCATTGATTTTATCAATTCTTCTCTCATATGATTCAAATAAAGCCATCTCATTATCCTCCTGAATTATTTTAGAAACCCCTGGTAATCGTCAGATTATTCTTTACGCGGGTCAATGATCTTAGCAGCATCGGCAACACGACCATACTGTCCCTGCGCCTTCTCCCATGCTACATTCGGCTCATCGCCTGCTTTGATGAAATCTGTAAACTTTCCAAGATTTGCGAACTTATATCCGATGATCTCACCATTGTCGTCCAGCGCGATTCCTGTTACGTAGCCTTCTGCCATCTCCAGATAACGAGGCCCTTTTGCCAGTGTTCCATACATGGTACCAACCTGAGAGCGAAGTCCCTTTCCAAGGTCTTCCAGGCCTGCGCCGATCGCAAGTCCGTCCTCAGAAAATGCGCTCTGGGTTCTTCCATAAACTATCTGAAGGAATAATTCTCTCATAGCCGTATTGATGGCATCACATACAAGATCCGTATTCAGCGCCTCCAGAATGGTCTTGCCCGGAAGGATCTCGGAAGCCATTGCCGCGGAGTGGGTCATTCCGGAACATCCCAGCGTCTCAACGAGCGCTTCCTGGATGATACCGTCCTTTACATTGAGTGTCAGCTTGCAAGCGCCCTGCTGCGGAGCACACCAGCCAACGCCATGTGTAAAGCCGGAGATGTCTTTTACTTCTTTTGCTTTGACCCATTTTGCTTCTTCCGGGATCGGAGCTGGTCCGTGATTCGCACCCTGGGCTACCGGACACATCATTTCTACTTCATGTGAATAAATCATGTTAATACTCCTTTCAAATATGTATGATTTTTCTCTCGTATAATGCCGGATACCTTATAGCGCCTCCGCCGTTCCATCCGAAAAAAACACGGCCGGCCGCTTTTTTCGGATATGGAGATAAGGTATGTTAAATTAACATCACACTACTGTTATTTTCGCACAAAATATCCTGTACGTCAATTGTCACTTTGTACAAGATTTCCAGAACTTTTTGTCTATCGTTAAAAGTATACCCAAGGGGCATCCCATAACCCATCTCCCTGCGGGACGAGCGGACTTCGTCCGAAAAGGTATACCCAAGGGGCATCCCGTATTCGGATCTGCGGTTCGGCAGCAGGGACGAGGAACCATTTCCGCCTGCACTCCATATTTTAAATAAAAAAGCAGCGCTTTAAAGTACGCTGCGAAAGGAGTCTTTTATTATGGAATATGGTAATCTGGTTTCGGCTGTGGGCGTTGTCATGAATTTTACGGGCAGCGGCTGCTGCAGCCAGATGGTCACCCTGCGCGTGCAGGAGGGGATTGTAAACATTGTCATAGATCAGGAGACGGAGGTGATCGACTGCAGGCAGCTCCGCCCGGGAATGCGGGTAGCCGCATTTTACGATAAGACCCTGCCAGTGTCGATGATCTATCCTCCCCAATACCGCGCAGTGATCATTGCCGTGCTTGGAAAAAATGAGCAGATCGATCTGAAATATTTTGACAGCGATCTGATTGCCGGGGATCATTCCCTTCATCTGAATCAGGCACGCAGTACAGAGATCGAGACCGTCAACGGCCAGAACTTTTTCTGCGACATCGGAAACAGGTACCTTCTGGTTTATTATACAGTGACCACCAGAAGCATCCCGCCTCAGACAACCCCGAGAAAGATCGTAGTTCTGTGTTAAGGGATCAATAAACAGGCGGTCACGATACGATATCAACGGCGGTACAAAAAGCGGCCCCTGTCCAATGCCGTATCGGACGGAGGCCGGTGCAGCTATGCCTGATCAATCAGCTCGGCTGCCTGGAGGGCGCGGGAGATGATGCGGAGGATCTCCGGCGGGATTTCTGCCGCTTCCGGCAGGCGGTAGGGCGCATTGTCAAGAAATGCGTTGGAAAGCTGATAGACATAATATTCCGCGTCATGGCGTTCTTCGGCAAGGGCTTCCCCCTTGACCCGCATTTCCCGGGTGCTCGTCTCCCGGCCAAGGCTCAGGTCGGTCAGGATCTCCAGCATGATGCAGAAATGCTCCTCATCCCAGGCGGAGAGATACATGCATTTGCACAATCCTTTTGAAAAAAAGGGGAAATCCCCGTAACAATCCAGCAATTCTTTAAATCGGGTGCGGTGTCCGGAATCCTCGAACATATTTCCGGTATCCAGTATTGAAAAATAGTTGTCTTTTCTGCTGCTCATAAAATGATTCCCCCTCTTGTTGATGTGCTTTATTCCGACCAGATATAATCCAGCCGCCCCTTCTCGATCTGAAAACTGGTCTCCAGCATATAAGTAAATACATCCAGCGTTTTCTGCGTCTGCGTCAGATCGGAATTCGACAGATAGGTGTCAAATTTTATCGTCAGGATGATCAGTACGATCTCTGCCACCTCATCCGGAGAGCTGCAGGAGATAGTCCCCTCCTGATTGCCCTGGCGGATGATGTCGGCCAGGATAGGGCGCAGGTTGCGGATCATGATATAGATATACTGCTGGTGCAGCAGGGCGCTCTGCTGAAGCTCCATATAGCTGCCGGCTTCCTGCCGGGAGAGCTCTATGGAAGAATCCCGGCAGGTCCGGAAGATGATCTCCATTTTGGTCAGCGCGTCCAGGCCGGGAGCCTGTACCAGTTCCTGAGCCTGCCGGATCGCGTCAGAATAAGAACGCTCGATCACGGCGTCTACAATCTCCTCTTTCGATTTGAAATAATAATAAATGCTTCCCTTGCCGATCCCCGCTTCCCTGGCAATCTCGCTGACGGAGATGGAGCGGGTATCCTTTTTGAGCATAAGCTTTTGCATGGAATCTAAAATTAAGTCTGACTTCTTATTATTATGCATATAATCGACTCCTTCAATGTCTTATGCGTATTGTATCATAAAATGAAAAAAAGTCAAAACCTTATCATAGGCCCCTGACCCGCCCGAATATAGCATTTTAGGCTTGAAAAAGCAATATTGATATGCTATATTTGATACAGTCATTGAGTGAATCACGGGTAAGTTTAGGAGGATATACAGGTATGTACCATTGTAATGTGCATTTCTACCTGGCAGGTCATCAGCGAAAATTATTTGAGATCATAAAAGGAATGTCTCCACTTGCGCATTTTACGCATGAATTTTCGGAGAGCAGCAGGCTGGATGCGGATCTGGCGGCGAAGGCGGATGTGATTCTTGTGGATCTGCAGGACATGGATGTCCTGGAAGCGGTACCGAAGCTGCTTTCGGCCAAGAAAAAGGAAGCGGAGCTGATCCTGCTTGCGGAGAAGGATCAGATTCTTCTTTTGACAGACAGACTGTCGGAGATCAAGGATATATGGACTATGCCCATGTCAGACGACGAGATCCGCTTCCGCTTTTTGAGATGGCAGCAGACCTGTAAGGTGAGCAGGGATTTCTGGCAGACAAGCCATTTTTTTGAATCCACCATTAACAATGTACCGAACCTGATCTGGTATAAGGACAAGAAGGGCATCCATACCAAGGTCAATGACAGTTTCTGCCGCACGGTCAATAAGACCAAGGAACAGGTAGAGGGACGCGGCCACGCGTATATCTGGGATGTAGAGCATGACGACCCGGCCTGCATCGAATCAGAACTTGAGGTCATGAATACGAAAAAGACCTGTGTATCCGAGGAAACGGTGAAGACCGGAGACGGAACCAGGCTTCTTACCACATACAAGTCTCCGCTGTACGATCTGGACGGGAGTGTCATGGGGACAGTGGGAGTTGCGATTGATATCACTCAGGAGCGGGCCTATGAACAGGAGATCGTCCAGAAGAATCATACTCTGGAGACCATTTTTACGACCATGGAGTGCGGCGTTATGACCCATTCCGTGGATGGATCCCGTATCCTCAGCGTGAACCGTGCCGCACTCAATATCTTGGGATATGATTCTCAGGATGAACTGATGGCGGAAGGCTTTGACATGGTGGCGGCCTCCGTGTTAGACGGGGATAAGGAGAAGCTCCGGGCATCCATCCGGGAACTGAAAAAAGAGGGCGACAGCGTCAGCGTGGAGTACCGTGTAGGACATAAGGACGGCTCAATCCTGCATATTATGGGAAATGTCAAGCTTCTGAAAGAAAAAGGAGAGCTATTCTATCAGCGTTTCCTGTTGGACTGCACGGCTCAGAAGCAGCAGGAGGAAAAGAAAGAACGACGCCATATGGAGCTGGTGCAGGCGCTCAGTATTGATTATAATATTGTCTGTTTCTATGATCTGGATACGGGAGCTGGCAGCTCGCTGCGGATGAGGGACAGCAGCAGAAGGCTGTTCGGAGATATCTTTACGGATAGACTTTCCTTCCAGGAGAGCATGGAGCAATACATAGAGAAGTTCGTCTATGAGGAAGACCAGGAGACGATGCGTCAGGACTTTTCACTGGAAAACCTCAAAAAGGTACTGGAGGAAAAGAATCCTTATTATGTGAATTACCGCACGTTCCAGGACGGCGAGATGAAATATTATCAATTGAAGATCGTGCGCGCGGGTGTCTGGAAGGACGGACACGGCATCGTTCTGGGGCTGCGCAGTGTGGATGAAGAGATCCGCAATGAGATGGAGCAGAAAAATCTGCTGCAGGACGCGCTTTTGCAGGCCAACAGGGCAAGCAAGGCGAAGAGCGTATTCCTATCCAATATGTCCCATGATATCCGGACTCCGATGAATGCCATCGTAGGCTTTACGGCTCTTGCTATCACTCACATTGACCGGCCAGAGCAGGTGGAGGAGTATCTGAAAAAGATCATGACCTCGGGTAACCATCTGTTGAGTCTGATCAACGATGTGCTGGACATGAGCCGGATCGAGAGCGGCAAGATGCATCTGGAAGAGAAACTCTGCAGCCTGCCGGATATCCTGCACGGCCTGAGGAACATTGTACAGTCGGATATCCATGCGAAGCAGCTGGAGCTGTATATTGATACGGTAGACGTCCTGGATGAGGACATTTACTGCGATAAGCTCCGCCTCAATCAGGTGCTTTTAAATCTCCTGAGTAATGCCATCAAGTACACGACCGCAGGCGGCATCATCAGTATGCGGGTGATGGAAAAGCCCAGGCCGACGACAGAATACGCAAGCTACGAATTCCACATCAGAGATACCGGCATCGGTATGAGCGAGGAATTTGTATCCCATATATTTGAGCCCTTTGAACGGGAGAAGAACAGTACCATCAGCGGGATTCAGGGAACCGGGCTGGGAATGGCGATCACGAAAAATATCGTGGATATGATGAACGGTTCCATTGAAGTGAAAAGCGAGCAGGGCGTAGGTACGGAATTTATTGTTTCCTTCACGTTCCGTCTGCATTCCGGTGCCAGGGAGCCTCAGAACATTCCTGAACTGAAGAACTGCCGGGCGCTGGTCGTGGATGATGATTTTAATACCTGCGACAGCGTGTCCTACATGCTGGGACAGATCGGAATGCGAGCGGAATGGACGCTGTCAGGAAAGGAAGCGGTACTGCGCACCCACCAGGCAGTCATGCGCGGGGATGAATACTGCGTGTATATCATTGACTGGATGCTTCCGGATATGAACGGCGTGGAGGTGACCCGTAGGATCCGGAAGGAAACAGGAAGCAATGTGCCGGTCATTGTCCTGACCGCATACGATTGGTCGGATATTGAGGAAGAGGCGACGGAAGCAGGGGTCACCGCATTCTGCAGCAAGCCGCTGTTTTTCTCAGAGCTTCGGAGCTGCCTGTATTCGATCGTGAATGCGGATGAGGCAGAGGAGAGCAAGCCTGACGAGAACAAGCGGCTGGATTTTCATACCGGATGTATCCTGCTGGCGGAGGACAATGAACTGAACCAGGAGATCGCGGAGGCCATCCTGGGAGACGCGGGTTTTGAAGTCGAGATTGCGGAAAACGGTCAGATCGCCGTGGATATGCTCAGCCGTTCAGAGCATGGATATTATCAGCTTGTGCTCATGGATGTCCAGATGCCGGTGATGAATGGATATGAGGCGACCAGGGAGATCCGTGCATTGGATGACCGGGAGCTTGCCGGGATTCCGATCTTGGCGATGACAGCCAATGCGTTTGAGGAAGACAAACAGGCGGCTCTGAGATGCGGTATGGACGGCCATATTGCAAAGCCGATCGATATTGACAACCTGTTCAGTACTCTGAATAAGATCCTGGATTGAATCAAGGATGGAAAATAAAAAGAGAGACGTACACCCTGCTGTGAATGTCTCTCTTTTCTTTCTATAGAATATGCTTTTTGATGGCCTCAAAGCTTTCCGCGCTGATGACGTGCTCGATCCTGCAGGCATCGGCAACGGCAACCTCCGGATCGACTCCGAGCTGCTCCAGCCAGGAGGAGAGAAGTTTATGGCGTTCATAGATCCGGTCCGCGATTTCCTTCCCGCTCTCGGTCAGATAGATAAAGCCTTCCGGAGTTACGGTAATATGATTGTTTTCACGGAGCTTTTTCATGGCAACACTGACGCTTGATTTTTTATAGTCAAGCTCGGCCGCGATATCGACGGAACGCACCACCGGACGGGATTCGCTCAGGATCAATATGGTTTCCAGATAGTTTTCAGCAGATTCATTGGTATGCATGAGTGACTCACCTCGTTTCTTTGTTCCATGCTAACATAAATCACTTCTTTTTTCAAGAATCAACATCGCTTTATAAATAGAACAGATGTTCATTGGTTGTTGTTCACACCCTGACCGGGCGCTCACAGTAACGTTCATTGCGGCATCACCGCCATGATAATAAATGTAGAAAAAAAGAAAAAACTTGCATATTATTCATTTTGGATGTATAATTATGCAAGTGTTCCCGAAAAGCTAAGAAGAAAAAACTTTACTTTAGATAAGAACAGGTATATGATGGTTACTGTTCACACGGCGTCGTGCACCCTGCTGCACGGCGTCCGGCCAATAAAGTGACATTTGCCATAATATCCAGCCTCTCGCCGAAGGCGACTTAAAATAGGCTGGATACTGTTACTGGAGCACCCAAAGGGTGTGAACAGTAACATATGATGTTTACTGGTTATATGAGAAAGGATGTGCAAAGGATGATCAAAGCAGGAATTATCGGAGCGACCGGATATGCGGGAGGCGAGCTGGTGAGGCTTCTGTCCGCCCACAAGGAGACGGAGATCGTATGGTATGGCTCCAGAAGCTATATTGACCAGAAGTATGCGGATGTCTACAGAAATATGTTCCGGATCGTAGACGCGGCCTGCATGGATGATAATATGGAAGAACTGGCAGAACAGGCGGATGTGATATTTACGGCCACGCCCCAGGGATTCTGCGCGTCGCTCGTCAATGAAGACATTTTGTCCAAGGTAAAGATCATTGATCTGAGCGCGGATTTCAGGATCAAGGATGTGTCCGTCTATGAGCAGTGGTACAAAATCCGCCATGAGAGTCCTCAGTTCCTGCCCGAGGCAGTCTACGGGCTGTGCGAGGTGAACCGGGATGATGTGAAGAAGGCGCGGCTGGTGGCCAATCCAGGCTGCTATACGACCTGCTCGATCCTGACGGCGTATCCCCTGGCAAAGGAAGGACTGATTGATATGGGGACGCTGATCATCGACGCGAAGTCCGGCGTTTCCGGCGCGGGAAGAGGGGCCAAGGTCCCGAACCTGTACTGTGAGGTCAATGAGAGCATCAAGGCATATGGAGTGGCATCCCACAG
Source organism: Schaedlerella sp. (assembly GCF_056796775.1). Classification (NCBI taxonomy): domain Bacteria; kingdom Bacillati; phylum Bacillota; class Clostridia; order Lachnospirales; family Lachnospiraceae; genus Schaedlerella; species Schaedlerella sp. Next base: position 54,543 of record NZ_JBQIKP010000019.1, on the reverse strand, counting down.
GCATACGCCGGAGATTGAAGAGCAGCTGGGGTATGCGGCCGGTGAAAAGGTATTGCTCAATTTTACTCCTCATTTGGTTCCCATGAACCGGGGAATCCTGGTTACGGAATATGCGTCATTGAAGAGGAAGACCGATGAAGAGGAGATCAAAGCCATCTATGACAGATATTATGGGGACGAAGCATTTGTCCGGGTGCTGGAAAACGGTGTCTGCCCGGAGACAAGATGGGTAGAAGGCAGCAATTATGCAGACATTGGCTTCAAGATTGATCCCCGGACCGGAAGGATCATCATGATGGGTGCCATTGACAATCTGGTAAAGGGCGCCGCGGGCCAGGCGGTCCAGAACATGAATCTGATGTTTGGGCTGAAAGAATCCGAGGGGCTGGAGCTTGTGCCGTTATTCCCGTGACAGGGGAGACGGGCCGGCCTGAGCTGCGGGCATCTTGTCAGCGTGTGACCTGCGGTATCCGGGGAACTCTTTGTGCGGAACGGCCCCGGCATTCATTTTGGGAGGAATGGTATGATACGTACAATGACGATAGAAGACTATGACGGTGTATTTGCGCTCTGGATGACGATCAGGGGCTTTGGGATCCGCAGCATTGATGATTCCAGGGAAGGCGTGGAGCGTTTTTTGAAACGGAATCCCACCACCAGCGTGGTGGCGGTAGAGGATGGAAAGGTGGTAGGCAGCATTCTCTGTGGGCATGACGGCCGACGGGGCTGCCTGTATCATGTGTGCGTGCATGAGGACTACAGAAGGCGGGGCATCGGCAAGGCGATGGTAGTGCGGGCCATGGAAGCGCTGAAGGCAGAACAGATCAGCAAGGTTTCCCTTATAGCGTTTACGAAAAATGACATTGGAAATGCGTTCTGGAATACCATCGGGTGGACGGAACGCCTGGATCTCAATTACTATGACTTTGTACTGAATACGGAAAATATCACGGCCTTTAACCAACAGTGATTCCATAGATGACCGGATCAGAGTACACTAGTTTACTGGCCGGCGAACGGTAACTGAAAAGGCGAAAAGGCTTCAGCAGCGTTAAGAGAGAAAGAGAGGATGAAAGAGATGGAAATCATCAAGGGCGGAGTGACCGCCGCAAAGGGATTTCAGGCAGCAGCGGCTGCCGCGGGGATCAAATATGCGGACCGCACAGATATGGCAATGATCTACAGTGAAAAGCCCTGCAAGATCGCAGGCACGTTTACTTCAAATATCGTAAAGGCAGCGCCGGTGAAATGGGACAGGGCCGTGGTGGAGAGCGGTGTGAAATCCCAGGCAGTGATCGTCAATTCCGGGATTGCCAATGCCTGTACCGGGGAAGAGGGAGAGCGGATCTGCCGTGAGACAGCCGAAAAGGCGGCGGAGGTGCTTGGCATTGACAAGGAAGGCGTGCTGATCGGTTCCACCGGCGTGATCGGAATGCAGATTCCCATGGAACGGGTAAAAGCGGGGATTGAGAAGCTCTCCGCAGGACTGGAAGGAGATCTGGAGCATGGAAATGAGGCCGCGCGGGCGATCATGACCACAGACACCCGGGAAAAGGAAGCTGCCGTTCAGATCGAGATCGGAGGAAAGATTGTGACCATCGGCGGTATGGCAAAGGGCTCCGGCATGATCCATCCCAATATGTGTACCATGCTGGCGTTTGTCACGACAGACGCGGCAATCTCGAGGAAGGCATTGAAAAAGGCGCTGAGCGAGGATGTAAAGGATACCTACAATATGATCTCCGTGGACGGAGATACCTCTACCAACGATACCCTGCTGCTCCTGGCAAACGGTATGGCGAAAAATGAGAAGATCCGCTGCGGTACGGCCGAGTACGAGAAGTTTGCAAAAGCCCTGCATTATGTCAATGAGACGCTTGCAAAAAAAATGGCAGGGGACGGTGAGGGGGCGACCGCGCTGTTTGAGGCGAAGGTGATTGGAGCATCCACCAAAGAGCAGGCAAAGACACTGGCAAAATCCATCGTCTGCTCCAACCTGACCAAAGCCGCGGTTGCGGGGCACGATGCCAACTGGGGAAGGATCCTCTGCGCCATGGGATATTCCGGGGCAGAGTTTGACCCGGAAAAGGTAGATCTGTATCTGGAGAGCCGGGCAGGAAAACTGCAGCTCGTCCGGGATGGGGCGGCTGTCGATTACAGCGAGGAACAGGCAACGGAGATTTTGTCTCAGCCCGAGGTGACGGCCATTGCCGACATCAAGGAGGGGGAGGCAGCGGCAGCAGCCTGGGGCTGTGATCTGACCCACGGATACATTGATATCAATGCGGATTACAGGAGTTGACATAACGATTCAGAACGGCAGCAGACGGGTCTGTGGTCTGCCGTTCCGAACAAAAGAATCAGAAAGAAGGACAGAATATGAATGAGAATATGCAGCAATATCTGGATAAGGCCCAGGTCCTGATCGAGGCGCTCCCCTATATCCAGCGTTTTAACCGGAAGATCATTGTGGTGAAATACGGCGGAAGCGCGATGATCGATGGCGAACTGAAAAAGCAGGTCATTCAGGACGTGACTCTTTTGAAGCTGGTCGGGTTCAAGCCCATCATTGTCCACGGAGGCGGCAAGGAGATCAGCAGATGGGTGGGAAAAGTCGGCATGGAGCCGAGATTCATCAACGGACTGCGGGTAACCGACGAGGATACGATGGAAGTGGCCGAGATGGTGCTGGGAAAGGTCAACAAAGGACTGGTGCAGCTGGTAGAGGAGCTGGGGGTGCGTGCCATCGGGATCAGCGGCAAGGACGGCGCGCTTCTCCGGGTAGACAAAAAATATGCGGACGGCCAGGATATCGGTTTCGTGGGAGACATCAAGGAGGTCAACGGGGCGATCCTGTTCGATCTGCTGGAAAAGGATTTTCTGCCCATTGTCTGCCCGGTGGGAATGGACGATGATTACCAGACATACAACATCAATGCGGATGACGCGGCCTGCGCCATCGCCCGTGCGGTGAAGGCGGAAAAGCTGGCATTTCTGACCGATATCGAGGGCGTATACAAGGATCCGGAGGATCCCAAAACGCTGATCTCGGAGCTGCGGGCGGAGGAAGCAAGGGAGCTGATCACGGACGGCTATATCGGAGGGGGCATGCTGCCCAAGCTGCAGAACTGTATCGATGCCATTGAAAACGGGGTTTCCCGGGTTCATATCCTGGACGGACGGATTCCCCACTGTCTGCTGCTGGAGATCTTTACGAACAAGGGAATCGGCACGGCAATCTTAAATGACGCAGAAAGCAGGTATTATGATGGTGAATGAGAAGATCCGAGGGGCAGAGGAGCATCTGCTGCATATTTATAATCGTTTCCCGGTGGCATTGGACCATGGGGAAGGCGTGTATCTGTATGATACAGAAGGAAAGCGATATCTTGATTTTGCGGCCGGGATCGGAGTGAACGGGCTGGGGTATCACAATGCGGAGCTAAACGACGCGCTGAAAGCACAGCTGGATAAGCTGAGCCATATATCCAACCTGTATTACCATGAAAACTGCGGGGCGGCTGCCGATGCTCTGGCTGACGCGTCCGGCATGGATAAAGTATTTTTTACGAACAGCGGGGCGGAAGCTATTGAGGGAGCGTTAAAGGCTGCCAGGAAGTATGCTTGGACAAAGAAGTCCGGACGGTATGAGTTTATCGCCATGAACCATTCTTTCCACGGCAGGACCGTAGGCGCGGTGTCCATCACCGGGCACCCGGAGTACCGGGAGCCCTTCGAGCCGCTGTTTCCGGGGGTACATTTTGCAGAGTATAACGATCTGGACAGCGTGAAGGCGCTGGTTAGTGAAAAAACCTGCGGAATCATCCTGGAACCGCTCCAGGGAGAGGGCGGGATCCATCCTGCGGCGCAGGAATTTATGGAAGGCATCCGGAAGCTCTGCGACGAGCAGGATATCCTGATGATCTGCGATGAGGTGCAGTGCGGTATGGGACGGACCGGGACCATGTTTGCATGGCAGGGCTACGGTGTGCGCCCCGATATCATGACCATGGCAAAAGCCATCGGAAACGGGATTCCGGTGGGGGCATTCGCCATGACGGAGCGTGTGGCGGAGCAGTCCTTAAAGCCTGGGGACCACGGGACCACATACGGCGGAAATCCTCTGGCCTGCATGGCGGTACGCAAGGTACTGGAGATTTTTGAAAAAGAGCAGATCGTGGAGCATGTAAAAAAGATCGAACCTTATTTGACGGCGCGTCTGGATGAGCTGACGGAAAAAACAGACTGCATCCTGGAACGGCGGGGCAAAGGACTGATGCAGGGCCTGGTGCTCACAAAACCGTTTGCGGAGGTGAACCGCCGGGCGCTGGAAGAGGGACTTCTGGTGATCTCTGCGGAAGGGAACGTACTCCGGCTTCTTCCGCCGCTGATCATCGAAGAAAAACATGTGGATGAAATGATCGAAAAACTGAAAAGGGCGCTGTCCTGATTTCAGGATCTGCCTCGCGGCAGTTCCCTGACAGGCGCGGCGCTGCCGACTGTATTATGCAGATCGTTTGCGGGTGTCAAGCTTTATGCAGAGTCGGCGGCTCCGTGCCTGTCACTTTTTTGGGGCCGGCGAATAAAAAATGACGATCAGAGCATACTATCCTCAGGCCGGACCAATCCTGCTGCTTCTTTAGAAGAACAGGCAGCAGGCATGGTCCGATCACGTAGGTATGGAGGTATATGTGGAATGATTGGGTTTTTGATCGCACTGTTATCCGGAGCTCTGATGAGCATACAGGGGGTATTTAATACCCAGGTGACAAAGACGGCCGGGATGTGGGTCTCCAATGCCTGGGTGCAGCTCAGCGCCTTTGCTGTCTGCTTTGTCATGTGGCTGGTCATGGGCCGGGATGACATTTCTGCCATCACCAGGGTAGAGCCCAGGTATATGTTGCTGGGAGGAGCCATCGGGGCCGGGATTACCTGGACGGTGATCAAGAGCGTCGGGGCACTGGGACCGGCAAAATCCGCGCTGCTGATCGTGATCGCGCAGCTGACAGTGGCATATCTGATCGAGCTGTTCGGTCTGTTCGGCATGGAGAAGGCGCCCTGGGACTGGGTCAAGGCAGGAGGGCTTGTTCTGGCTCTTGTCGGGATCGCTATTTTCCAGTGGGAAAGATAGAATGCCGCAGCCCGTTTTACCAGCCATAATGATAAAATAAAGATAAAAATATTTTTACCTATTGTAATTTAGGCACGAATTCGATACAATAGATATGTCTGGTGTAAAGGGGTTTGCACTGGTTTTCTCTGTGAGGATGAGACATGAACAGAAAAAGATTGCGGACAGCAGCAGGAATGCTGGGCTTATGTACGGTATGCTTCTGGTTTGCGGGATGCGGACGTAAGAGTACGGATCAGCTGGAGACGCTCCGACTGGAAGACAGCCGGGGAACGGAAGAAGATACCGCAGATCAGGACATTTCCCCGGAAAGGGACGGTTCTGGCAGCACAGAGGAAACCGGAGACAGAAAAGCAGCAGGAAACTTACAGGAGATTGGGAATGCGGATGCGGGCTCAGGCAGTACGGAACATATTTTTGTATATGTATGCGGGGCGGTGAACACGCCCGGAGTCTATGAACTGGAGGCCGGCGCAAGGCTTTATGAGGCCATCGCGCGTGCAGGCGGCGTCCGGGAGGACGGAGCGGAAGAGAGCATCAACCAGGCCCAGGCCGTGTCAGACGGCGAGAGGCTTTATATTCCCACAGATGAAGAAGTCCGTCAGGGACTGGATGGGTATTTCTTATCCGGCAGCGCCGGTGGAGACGCAGCCGCAGGCTTACAGCCTGCAGTACCCGACAGCGGCCCGCCCGGCAGTAATGCCGGCGGCAAGGTAAATATCAACACTGCTTCCAGAGAGGAATTGAAGACTCTGAATGGGATCGGGGATACGAGAGCCGGAAGTATCATCGTGTATCGGGAGTCTAACGGACCTTTTGGGAGCATTGAGGACCTGATGAAGGTGGAGGGAATTAAAGAAGGGGTATTCAATAAACTCAAAGATGATATTACAGTAAATTAAAGGGAAGAGTCATATGAGTGCGAAAAAAATCTTAGTTGTGGATGATGAAAAGTTAATTGTGAAAGGGATTCGATTCAGTCTGGAACAGGACGGCATGGAGGTCGATTGTGCGTATGACGGGGAAGAAGCGCTCAGCCTTGCGAGGAAGCGCGAGTACGACCTGGTTATTCTCGACGTGATGCTTCCGAAGCTGGACGGCTTTGAGGTCTGCCAGCAGATCCGGGAATTTTCCGATATGCCGGTAGTGATGCTTACAGCGAAGAGCGAAGACATGGACAAGATCCTGGGACTGGAATACGGCGCAGATGATTATATCACCAAGCCCTTTAATATTCTCGAGGTAAAAGCCCGGATCAAGGCGATCATGCGCAGGACCGCGCGTAAGGAGGAGGCTCCTCAGAGCACCATACTGGTCAAGGGCAATATGAAGATCGACTGTGAGAGCAGGAGAGTATTTATCGGAGAACGGGAGATCAACCTGACAGCAAAAGAATTTGACGCGCTGGAGCTTCTCGCCACGAACCCCAATAAGGTATACAGCAGAGAGAATCTGCTGAACATCGTGTGGGGCGCAGACTATCCCGGAGGCGCCAGAACCGTAGATGTACATATCAGAAGGCTGAGGGAGAAGATCGAGATCAATCCAAGCGAACCGCAGTACGTCCATACCAAGTGGGGAGTTGGTTACTATTTCAAAGGCTAAATTTCATTTTCAGATCAGAGATACTATCATAAGAAGCCTGTATTTTCGGATTATAGTGGTTATTTTATGTGCAGGGATACTGCCGGGAATCATTGCTTATATGGGGATCATCAAAGCATATGAATCCAGGGCGGTTTCTCTGCGCACGGCGGAAATACAGAATCAATGCACAATTCTATGTGATCAGCTGAACAGCTACAATTATCTGGTGGATAATTCTTCCGAAGTCGTCAATGCCAGCCTGACACAGTTGACTAATATTTATAACGGACGGGTCATGATCGTCAACAGAGAGCTGACGGTGATCAAGGATACCTATGCCCTGGACGAAGGCAAGACGATTGTTTCGGAAAATGTCATCCGGTGCATGAAGGGAGAAAGCACCAATTATTATGACAAGAAAAACCGCTATATTGAGGTGACCTCCCCGATCACGGAGTCCGGGTCGGAGGAGATTACCGGGGTGATGCTCGCCAGTGTGTCTACGGACACGATTGAGGACAGCCTGCGGATTTTTTATACAAAGGGCAGGGGGATCCTGTGGATCATCGGGATCCTGATGCTGGCTTTTTCCGTATTGGTGGCCTATCTGCTGGTACAGCCCCTGGGGAAGATCCGAAATGACATCGAGAATATCACGGAGGGCTTTGAGGACGAAGAGCTGCATGTCAATACGTACCGGGAGACCCGGCAGATTTCCGAGGCATTTAACAAGCTGCTGGGAAGGCTGAAAACGGTGGACGCTTCCAGGGAGGAATTTGTGTCCAATGTGTCCCATGAGCTCAAGACCCCGCTGGCGTCCATGAAGGTGCTGGCAGATTCCCTTGTGCTGCAGGAGCAGGTGCCTGTGGAGCTGTATCAGGAGTTTATGGAGGACATTGCGAAAGAGATCGATCGGGAGAACGACATCATCAATGATCTGCTGACCCTGGTGAAGATGGGCAAGACCGCTCCGGATTTGAACATTGCGCCGGTTAATATCAATCAGCTTCTGGAGCTGATCTTAAAGCGGCTCAAGCCCATTGCGGAGAAGAAGAATGTGGAGGTCGTCCTGGAGAGCTTTCGTCCTGTGACAGCGGAGATTGACGAGGTGAAGATGACGTTGGCAGTGTCCAATCTGGTGGAAAACGCGATCAAATATAACAACGAGGGCGGGTGGGTGCATGTGTCATTGAATGCGGACCACAAGTTCTTTTATATCAAGGTGGCGGATTCCGGAATCGGGATTCCGAAGGAAGACCAGGATCATATTTTCGAACGTTTTTATCGGGTGGACAAGTCCCATTCCCGGGAGATTGGAGGAACGGGTCTCGGACTGGCCATTGCAAGAAATGCGGTGATCATACACCGGGGCTCCATCAAGGTATACAGCAATCCAGGCGAGGGGACTACATTTACGGTCCGGGTGCCTATGATCTATGTATCGGCCCAGGCCTTATAGACATATCAGATAAGGGGGAACAGGATGAAAAATAGAAAAGAGAGATGGATGTCCGCAGGCGCGGCAGCCTGCTGTCTGCTGTGTCTGCTTCCGTCCTGTGCAAAACAGACAAAGATCGAAGAAGGGGAAGATTTTGTCTACTGTATCAACGGCGAAGGGACCGGCCTGTTTAAGGTAGTCTGCGACATTTCGCAGGAGACGCCGAATGACGGGGCGGAGACAGCGCTGGAAAAAATGGCGAGCCCGTCGGAGGACATTGAATATATGCCTGCCATTCCGGAGAATGTCAAGGTAAAGTCCCTAAAGGTAGAGCATGATATTGCATATATTGACTTTAATAAAAAATATAATGAGATCCCTTCCATTGAGGAAAAATTGGTGCGCGCCGCGGTGGTGCAGACACTGGTGCGGCTGGACGGGATCAACGGAGTATGGATCACCGTAGAAGAGGAAAACTTGAAAAATGAGTCCGGCAAGGTTTTGGGGGTTTTGAACGGGGATGATTTTGCGGAGAGCGCCGGCTCTTCCCCCAGCGCCTATGAGCAGACAACGCTGACTCTGTTTTTTGCAAATGAGTCCGGCGACCAGCTGGTCCGGCAGCAGATGGATGTCAGATATAACACCAATGTTCCCAGAGAGAAGCTGATCGTGGAAAAGTTGATGGGAGGTCCGAAAAAAAGCGGGGCTTATCCGACGCTGAATCCCTCAGCCGCGCTTCTGGGCGTGACGGTCAAGGAGGGAACCTGCTACGTCAATTTTGACTCGGAATTTCTCAACAGCGTCTATGACGTCCGGCCGGAGGTAGCCATTTATTCCCTCGTAAATTCCCTGTTGGAAGGAACCGGCGCGGGCAGCGTGCAGATCATGGTCAACGGAGAGAAGAATGCGTCCTACCAGGAGACCGTGGACCTGTCTCAGCCGCTGGAACGGGATCTGTCCTGGGAAGAAGAGAAGGAGGAAGAATGACAAAAAGACCGCTCTGCCTGGCTGCGGTTTTGCTGATCGGGATACAGGCGATTCTTGTGGGTGGGCTTCGGATCGCAAAGGATCTGAGGCCTTCCCCGCTGGAACTGGCCGTCGAGGACAGAGAGGCGGTAAGCCTCACGGGAACTGTCTCTCGGAGAGAAGAAAAACCAAAATACCAGGTTTATTATCTGACGGACAATCAGGTCCGTCTGAAAGAACAGATCATTGAAGAATCGAAAATTCTTGTTTATGTCAAACGTGATAAATCACAAGCTTTTCAAGATCACAATATTCAGGAAGTAAAAGAAATTGCCGTCGGCAACAAACTCGATCTTACCGGAGAAGTCCGTTTTTTTCAGGAGGCTTCCAATCCGGGGAATTTTGATCAAAAATTTTATTATCAGAAACAGGGGATCCATGCCAGTGTGTGGGCTGAAGACGTTCAGATTATGGAATCCCGGGTATGGCATATCCGGGAAGGACTGAGCGTGTTCCGCTGCCGCTGGAAGGAACGGCTGGTGTCCGCTCTGGGAGAGTATTATGGAAACAGCATGTCCGCAATCCTGCTGGGAGATAAGAGCGAATTGGATCCCGAACTAAAGGAACTGTATCAGAAAAGCGGGATCGGCCATATATTGGCCATATCCGGTCTACATATGTCCTTTCTCGGAACCGGATTTTATAAGCTGCTGCGAAAATCCGGTCTGTCATTTCTGCAGGCGGGTCTTGCCGGAATCTTGTTTTTGATGCTCTATACGCTGATGATCGGGTGGGGGGTGTCCAGCCTGCGGGCGCTGGTCATGTTTCTGGTGCGGATCGGAGCGGACATGTCCGGAAGGACCTACGATCTGCCCACCAGCCTGGCCGCTGCCGCGGCAGTGGTGGTGCTGTGGCAGCCCCTGTATCTGCTGGATGCCGGTTTCCTGCTGTCCTTCGGGGCAATCCTGGGGATCGTGCTGGTGTATCCGGTGCTGGATGGATTTCATGCGGCCCCAAGGCCATTGTGTGCCGGGCTGTCCATTCATCTGATGCTGCTTCCGGTGATGCTGTATTATTACTTTGAATTTCCTCTGTATTCCCTGCTGCTGAATCTCCTGGTGGTTCCGCTGATGTCTGTGATCCTTGGCGCGGGGATTGCCGGCTCGGCGCTGTCTATGCTGTGGGCAGGCGGGGGAATGGGGATTCTGCAGGTCTGCAAAGGCATCCTGTGGGTTTATGAAAGGGCCTGCGGGATGTCCATGGGGCTGCCCGCTGCCAGGATCGTGGTCGGCCGACCCGGGAAAATATGGATGGCAGCCTATTATATCGTTCTGCTTGGCGGATGTATGGCCGGGCTGGACTCCATCCGGTCCCGAAAGCAAAATGAAAAAGAACCGTGCGGAAAAACTCGGAAAGTGGAGAAAGAAAAGACAGGAGACATCAGGCGTGAGACACATTTCGTGAGAACGGTAATGGTGATGCTGCCGGCCGTTTTTTGCCTGACCTGCGCGTGCAGCCATGGAAAGCAGGGAGAACTGCAGGCTGTCATGCTTGACGTGGGGCAGGGGGACGGACTGTATATCCGAACGCCTTCCGGCAGGCATTATCTGATCGACGGCGGAAGCACGGATGTGTCAAAGGTGGGAACCTACCGGATTGAGCCCTTTTTAAAATCCCGGGGAGTCCGCGAACTGGATTATGTGTTCATTTCCCACGGGGACGCTGACCACATCAACGGGGTAGAGGAGCTTCTGGAAAATCAGACTATGGGGATCCGGATCCGTACACTGGTGCTGCCGGATGAACAGGTGCTGGACGAAGTGCTGTTGGAGCTGGCCAAAAAGGCGGAAGGCTATGGAACAAAAGCGGTGACGATTCGGAAAGGGCAGCAGGTCCAAGATGGCGGGATGACGCTTACCTGTCTGGCGCCTGCCGCGGATTACGGCGGGGAGATCGGAAACGCTTCATCCATGGTACTTGCTCTGAAATACCAGAAATTTGATATGCTCTTTACAGGAGATGTAGAAGGGGATGGAGAATATGCACTGACAGAAAGCGGGGTTTTACAAAAATACGATATTCTGAAGGTGGCCCATCATGGATCAAAAAATTCTACCTCAGATGCATTTCTGGAAGAGGCAGATCCAGCGGTCGGATTTATTTCCGCAGGACGGAACAACCGATACAGCCATCCGCATCAGGAGACACTGGAACGGCTGAGGCAGCTTGGGTGTCGGCTATTCAGTACGCAGGATTGCGGGGCAGTGACGGTGAAAACAGATGGAAGCAGGGTGGATATGGAAGGATATTTGGGAACAATTCTTTTGTAGAACATGCGATTACCGCATATGTAAGGAAATGCTTTGCAAAATAGAACGTTTTCCTATATAATATAGAAGCTATGAAAAGTTTGAATGAAGATTTAAAGGCAGGACAATTGAAGCAGATCTATCTTCTCTTCGGAGAAGAGGGCTATCTGAAAAGGCAGTACAGGGACCGCTTGACCAGAGCTATGCTTCCCGAAGGGGACACTATGAATTATGCCTGTTATGAAGGGAAGGGCATCGAGATCAGGGAAGTCATCGACCTGGCGGAGACTATGCCGTTTTTTGCGGAGCGAAGGCTGATCGTGTTTGAGAACTCGGGCTTTTTCAAAAGCGGCGGAACAGATCTGGCGGATTATATCAAGGAGCTGCCGGAGACTACCAGCTTCCTTTTCGTGGAAAATGAAGTGGACAAGCGGAGCAAACTGTATAAGGCAGTGAAGGCCAAGGGACGCGCGGTCGAGCTGGGCTTTCAGGATGAAGCGACCTTGAAGCGCTGGGTGGCCGGGCTGATTCGGAAGGAAAACAGGCAGGTCAGTGAGCAGACCATCGTATATTTCCTGAATAAAACAGGAACCGATATGGAGAATATCACGAAGGAGCTGGAAAAGCTGTTCTGCTATACCTTCGGCCGGGACTCGATTACCAAAGAGGACGTGGACGCAGTCTGTGTGACCCAGATTACCAACCATATTTTCGAGATGGTGGATGCGGTGGCACAGAAGAAACAGAGAAGAGCACTGGAGTTATATTATGATCTTCTGGCCCTAAAGGAACCGCCCATGCGGATCTTATTTTTGATGATCCGGCAGTATCGGCTCCTGCTCCAGGTGAAAGGGCTTTTGAAAGCCGGATATGGGAGAAAAGAGATTGCCTCCAAGGCCGGACTGCACCCGTTTGTGGCCGGAAAGTATATGGATCAGGCGAAGCATTTCCCGGGCCGGGAGTTAAGGGCCATCATGGAGGAAGGCGCTGAGCTGGAGCAGTCCGTGAAGACCGGAAGGCTGACCGACCATCTGGCAGTGGAATTGTTTCTTGTGAAATATTCATCGTAACTGCTCAGCACAGGATAGCCCATTTACCGCGCTGCCTGTACGAAAGCAGATACTATTCGTCGTGATTGAGGAGGAAGAGACGTGGCAGAGATAGAACAGAGTAAAATACGGAATTTTTGTATTATTGCCCATATAGATCATGGGAAATCCACACTGGCAGACCGGATCATTGAGAAGACCGGGCTTCTGACCAGCCGGGAGATGCAGTCCCAGGTGCTGGACAACATGGACCTGGAGCGGGAGCGGGGCATTACCATCAAGGCCCAGGCGGTGCGCACGGTTTACAAGGCAAGAAACGGAGAAGAATACATTTTCAATCTGATCGATACGCCGGGGCATGTGGATTTTAACTATGAGGTTTCCCGGAGTCTGGCAGCCTGCGACGGGGCGATCCTGGTGGTGGACGCGGCCCAGGGGGTGGAAGCCCAGACCCTGGCAAATGTCTACCTGGCGCTGGATCATGACTTGGATGTCATGCCCGTGATCAATAAGATTGATCTGCCCAGCGCAGAGCCGGAGCGTGTCAAGGAGGAGATTGAGGATGTGATTGGTATTGACGCCCAGGAGGCGCCGCTGATCTCCGCAAAGACGGGGCTGAATGTGGACGACGTCCTGGAAGAGATCATCCGGCAGATTCCATCGCCCAAAGGTGATCCGCAGGCACCGCTGCAGGCGCTGATCTTTGATTCCGTGTATGATTCCTATCGGGGCGTGATCGTGTTCTGCCGGATCAAGGAAGGACAGATCCGCAAAGGGACGCAGATCCTGATGATGGCTACCGGGGCAAAGGCGGAAGTGGTGGAGGTCGGGTATTTCGGCGCCGGGCAGTTTATCCCGTGTGAGGAACTGAGTGCCGGTATGGTAGGATATATCACCGCCAGCCTGAAAAATGTAAAGGATACCCGGGTGGGAGATACCGTGACGGATGCGCGGCGTCCCTGTGAGGAGCCCCTTCCGGGATATAAAAAAGTGAACCCTATGGTGTACTGCGGCATGTACCCGGCGGACGGGGCAAAATATCCGGATCTTCGGGATGCGCTGGAAAAGCTGCAGCTCAACGACGCGGCCCTGCAGTTTGAGCCGGAGACCTCGGTTGCGCTGGGCTTTGGCTTCCGCTGCGGCTTCCTGGGCCTTCTGCACCTGGAGATCATCCAGGAACGTCTGGAACGGGAGTACAATCTGGACCTGGTGACTACCGCGCCCAGTGTAATCTACAAGGTGCATAAGACCAACGGAGAGGTGATCGACCTGACCAATCCTACCAATCTGCCGGATCCGGCGGAGATCGAATATATGGAGGAGCCTCTGGTGAAGGCGGAGATCATGGTGACCTCAGAATTTATCGGAGCGATCATGGACCTGTGCCAGGAGCGCCGGGGGGCTTACCAGAGCATGGAATATATCGAAGAAAAGCGGGCCGTGCTGCATTATCATCTGCCCCTCAATGAGATCATCTATGACTTCTTTGACGCACTCAAATCCAGGTCCAGAGGATATGCTTCCTTCGACTACGAGCTGATGGGCTACGAACGGTCAGAGCTTGTGAAGCTGGATATCCTCATCAATAAGGAAGAGGTGGATGCCCTGTCCTTTATCGTCCACAGCGGAACGGCTTATGAGCGCGGACGAAAGATGTGCGAAAAGCTGAAATCAGAAATTCCGCGGCAGCTGTTTGAGATCCCGATCCAGGCGGCCATCGGAAGCAAGATCATTGCCAGGGAGACGGTCAAGGCCCTGCGCAAGGACGTGCTGGCGAAGTGCTACGGCGGCGATATCACCCGAAAGAAAAAGCTTCTGGAAAAGCAGAAGGAAGGCAAGAAGCGGATGCGTCAGGTGGGAAATGTAGAAATCCCGCAGAAGGCGTTTATGAGCGTGCTGAAGCTGGATGAGGATTAACTTACTGTCCGCGCGTGCTATGCACTTGCCGCGCGGCATCCGGTCATTAAAGTAACAGATTAACAGGGGACTTGGTGAGATTGTGAATGAACTGGAATTATATGTGCATATTCCGTTTTGTGTACGGAAATGTGCCTACTGCGATTTTTTATCCTTCCCGTCGAAAGAGGATTTGCGTCAGGAATATGTAAATGCCCTGATCCGGGAGATCAGGGGGTATGGAAAACGGTATGCGTCATGTCATGTGCCTACAGTCTTTATCGGCGGGGGAACGCCTTCGATCCTGTCCTCAACCCAGATTCAGGCGGTTTTTTCCGCAATCCGGGAGACGTTCCGGGTGGATCCTGAGGCGGAGATCACCATGGAGGCGAACCCGGGAACCGTGACAGAGGAAAAGCTTCTGGCCTGGAAAGGAGCCGGGGTGAACCGGATCTCCATCGGACTGCAGTCTGTAAGGGACGAAGAGCTACGGATGCTGGGAAGGATTCATGATCACCGGCAGTTTCTGGATACCTGGAGACTGGTCCGGCAGGCAGGAATGGAAAATGTAAATATCGATCTGATTTCCGCGATCCCGGGGCAGACTCCTGAGAGTTGGAGGGAGACACTGAGAAAAACAGTCGAGCTCGCACCGGAGCATCTATCCGTATACAGCCTGATCATTGAAGAAGGAACTCCTTTTTATGAATGGTATAGCAATGGGCCGAGAGACCCGCAGTCAGAGGACAGGGGAAGAGGAGCAAAAAAGGACGCTTCTCAGGACGCGCGGGACGGAGCACAGGGTCCGGCAGATCCGGCCGGCGCGTCCGGATCAGATGACCAGCAGTATCCGCCTCTGCCGGATGAAGAGACGGAGCGGCTCATGTATGAGGAGACGGAGAACATCTTAACGGAATACGGATATGCCAGATATGAGATATCCAACTACGCAAAGCCGGGCTGTGCCTGCAGGCATAATATTGGTTACTGGCAGCGGAAAGCGTACCTTGGGATCGGGCTTGGCTCCTCGTCGCTGATCGGAACGACTCGGTTTTGCCATACGCCGGATATGGAAACATATCTGGCTTGTGCCGGAGATCCGGGGAAGATCTGTGAAGAAGAGCAATTTCTGTCTAAAAAGGATGAAATGGAGGAGTTCATGTTTCTTGGACTGCGGATGATGTGCGGTGTGAGAAAATCCGAATTTTTCCGTTTGTTCGGCATTCCTGTGGATACCGTTTATGGAGAAACGTTAAAAAAGCTGCGGGAATATGGCCTTTTGGAGATTGAGAAAGAAACGATAAGACTTACAAAGAGAGGAATTGATATCAGCAATTACGTATTTGCACAGTTCCTGCTGTCTTAGATGATGAAAAATGTACCTGCTCACGGGGAAGGATATGGAGGAAGATCATGGAACAAAATCAACTTGCGGTTAAGCTGACGCAACAGATGGTACGGATCGACAGTACGAATCCGGGTACCGGTGAAAAAGGGATGGAACAGTTTTTGCTTTCTTTTGGACAAGAGCTTCAAAACACGAATGACCGTGTCACGATTCGGACAGAGGAAGTGCTTCCTGGCAGGAATAATGTGATGCTTTCCCTGCCGGGAAAGGAAGAAAAGCCGGAATGCATCTTTATCTGCCATATGGATACCGTCCCGGCAGGCAGTGGATGGGAGGAAGACCCATTTTCCGGGGAGATCAGGGGAAATCGGCTGTACGGTCGGGGTTCCTGCGATATGAAATCCGGGTTTGCCTGTGCGCTGTCCGCATTTCAAAGTGCTGCGGAGCATTTTCGGGATGGAAATATGGCCGGTCGGACCTTGAAGGTGATTGGTACGGTAGATGAAGAGGGAAATATGGCCGGGGCGGAAAAAGCGATCGAATCGGGATGGATTGCAAGGGACTCTCTGGTACTGGATATGGAGCCTACCAACGGGGAATTGCAGGCGGCCCATAAGGGGCGTCTCTGGTTCGAAATATCCGTGGAGGGGATCACGGCCCATGCAGCGACGCCATGGAAGGGGGCAGATGCCATTGCGGCGATGGCAGAGGTCATCTCTAGTATACGAAAAGATTTTACGCAGCTTGCGCGGCATCCGCAGATGGGAGCGTCGACGGTCTCTTTTGGCCGGATTTCGGGCGGAAGCCAGCCCTATGTGGTATCGGAGCAGTGTACGGTAACTGTGGATATGCGGCTTGTCCCTCCTTATACAAAGGAGGACGGGGAGCATATGGTGAAAAAAGCGGCGGAGGAGGCAGAGAAAGCGGTTCCTAAGGCAAAGGTGACCTATCGGATCACCGGGGACCGTCCCGCTATTGAGATGGACGAGACTTCCGAGCTGTTCAGCAGGCTCCAGGATTCCTGCAGAAAGGTGGAAGGAAGGCCCGCAGAAACAGGGGTATTTCCAGGATATACGGATACTGCGGTGATTGCGGGAAAACTGGGAAACAAAAACACGATGTCCTATGGTCCGGGCGACCTGGAGCTGGCTCACAAGCCTCAGGAATCTGTTCCCATAGCAGACATCCTGCGCTGCGAGAACGTTTTAAAAGAACTGGTGAGAAATCTGTGAAAGAACTGGCACAGATCCTTTCGGAAGATTATCAAAAATACGCCTGTTCCCGGAAGTGATATATCCTGAGCGCCAGATACACTTACGGTCGGAAATCTGCTGTGAGTATCGTCCAGCCGCACAGGATATCATCCATCAGAGGGTGCAGGCGTTATCAGATCTTTACAGCCGGAATAAAATCCCAAGTATGGCTCCGCAGCCGATCCAGAGGATCGGGTGGAGCTTTTTTAATGGCTTCCACTGCAGCAGCAGAAAGACCACAAGACAGATGCCCATGGAAGAGTAATGGAACACAGGCCTTGGCTGTGTCAGGTCTGCAAAGGTAATGACAGCAATCTGCCATACAGCATATCCGATCAGCGACGCGATCATGGGACGTATGCCGTAAAATGCGGCACGGACATATTTGTTTTCACTGAAATCAGACATAAATTTTGCGATTATGACAATGATAATGATAGCAGGAGAAACCAGGCTCAGGGTGGCCAGGACGGCGCCCGGAATCCCGGCAGCGTGAAAGCCTGCGTAAGTGGCCATATTGATTCCGATGGGGCCGGGCGTGCTCTCGCTGATGGCGATCATATCCGCCAGCTCGGAAGCAGTGAACCAGGGGTATTTCTGCGCCAGATCCATCAGGAAAGGCACTGTAGCCATGCCGCCGCCGATGGAGAATAAACCGATTTTGAAAAATTCTATAAATAAAGTCAGATAGATCATGATCCAGCCTTCTCCTTTCTGATATTTACGAAGATTCCGATCACAGCCGCGCACACAACCAGCACGATCGTAGGAATCGGTGAGAACGTAGCAAGAAGAAAGCCGGCCAGGAACAAAAGCACTCCTAGCTTGTCCTTGATCCCTGCTCTGGCAAGGGAAATGACCGTATTGAGCATCATGGCGCAGACCGCGACCCGGATGCCGGACAGCGCGTGGACCACCAGGGGCTCCGCGATAAACCGATTTAATATGGTGGCGATCAGAGTGATGATGATCAGGGATGGGGTGACCATACCCAGGGTACAGCAGACGGCGCCGATGATCCCGGCCTGTTCATAGCCGATATAGGTCGAGGTGTTGACTGCGATGATGCCCGGGGTACATTGCCCGATGGCATAGATATCCAGCAGCTCTTCCTCGTTGGTCCAGCCTTTTTTTTCGATGACCTCTTTTTTCAGCATGGGCAGCATCGCCATGCCTCCGCCGAACGTAAGGCCGCCCACACGAAGAAATGTAACATATAATTCCCACAGCTTTTTCATAATGTGAACCTCCAGCTTTTTTCAAAAATATATTACGATATTTTCCGGAGAATAGCAAGGGGAAGTAAAAAAGATAAAAAATATATAAAGTATGTTGACAAACGGAAATCAAGGTGCTATCTTAATATACGTAAGATGTTAGCACTCAAATCGAGGGAGTGCTAATAGAAAAAAACAAGAGCTTTTTATAAAATGTAGAAGATGATCCGCAGAAGAAAGGGGGAATATGATGGCAGTCGTAGAGCTGAGTGAGAGAAAGCATACTATATTACGGGCTATCATCCAGAATTATCTGGAGACCGGGGAACCGGTCGGATCCAGGACCCTTTCCAAATCAACGGATCTGAAGCTGAGTTCTGCAACGATCCGCAATGAGATGGCGGATCTGGAAGATCTGGGTTATATATTTCAGCCCCATACTTCCGCCGGACGGATTCCTTCAGATAAGGGATACCGTTTATATGTAGATATGCTGATGCAGGATAAGGAACAGGAACTGGAAGAACTCAAGAGCGTGATGCTTGAGAAGACGGATCGGGTGGAGAAGGTACTCAAGCAGGCGGCGAAGGTTCTGGCTGCGAATACCAATTACGCAACCCTGGTATCCTCCCCTGTGAACAGGAGGAATACGTTAAAGTTCATCCAGCTGTCCCAGGTAGACGCGCGGCAGATCGTGGCAGTGATCGTGATGAGCGGCAATGTGATCAAGAATAAGATCATCAATGTGGGAGAGATGCTCGGCAACGAGACACTGCTCAAGCTGAACATGCTTTTGAATACTACATTGAACGGGATGTCCATCGAAGAGATCAACTTAGGACTGATCGCCCGGCTGAAGGAGCAGGCCGGTATCCACAGTAATGTCATCAGCAATGTGCTGGATGCGGTGGCGGATATCATCCATGTGGAGGATGATATGGAGATCTACACAAGCGGGGCGACCAACATATTCAAGTATCCGGAGCTTAGTGACAAGCAGAATGCACAGGAGATCCTCAATGCATTTGAAGAGAAGCAGCAGCTGGCGGAACTGGTAACTGAGACCTTATCCAGTGAAGAGAATCATGGGATCCAGGTCTATATCGGCGATGAAGCGCCGGTGAAGACGATGCGTGACTGCAGTGTCGTTACGGCAACCTACGATCTGGGAGACGGGATGAAGGGAACGATCGGCATCATCGGTCCCAAGCGGATGGATTATGAACACGTCATGAAGACGCTGACGACCTTGCAGAGTAAGTTGGATGCGATCAACAAGAAAGATTTGGATGAAGATTAATTTAGGAAGGTGAAGCTGGTGGAAGAAAAGATGACCAAGGAAGACATGGTAAAGGAAGCCGTGGAAGAAGCAAAGGCAAAAGCAGAACAGGCAGCCCGGGAGCAGGCACAGGAGAGTGAGGACCCGGAGGAAGAGACAGACTGCGCGGAGGAAGCGGATACTTCAGCAGAGGAAGACGCGGCTGAGGAGGAAGATTCCGGAGAACCCTCGGAGGAGGAATCTGAGGAAGAGGGGCAGGATGAAGAGAAGAAAGGCAGAAAGCTTTTCGGAAAGAAGAATAAAAAAGATAAAAAGGACGAAAAGATCGAGGAGCTGACGGATCGGCTTACCCGTCAGATGGCAGAGTTTGATAACTTCCGCAAGCGTACAGATAAGGAGAAATCCCAGATGTACGAGATCGGCGCGAAAGATATCATAAATAAAATTCTTCCCGTCGTGGACAATTTTGAACGCGGCCTGGCAGCAGTGCCGGAGGAAGAAAAGAAAAACCCGATCCTGGAAGGAATGGAGAAGGTTTACAAGCAGTTGATGACTACACTGGAAGAGGTCGGGGTAAAACCAATCGAAGCAGTGGGCCAGGAATTCAATCCGGATTTCCACAACGCGGTCATGCATGTGGAGGACGAGGAACTGGGCGAGAACATTATAGCCGAGGAATTCCAGAAGGGATACACATACCGTGACAGTGTCGTACGGCACAGCATGGTAAAGGTAGCTAATTAAGCATTTTTAATTCACAAAAACTAGGAGGAATTGATCATGGGAAAAATCATAGGTATTGACTTGGGTACTACAAACAGCTGTGTTGCCGTCATGGAAGGCGGACAGCCGACAGTGATCGCGAATACGGAAGGCGCAAGGACCACACCGTCAGTCGTGGCATTTACAAAGACAGGAGAGCGTCTGGTGGGCGAGCCTGCAAAGCGTCAGGCAGTGACCAACGCTGACAAGACCATTTCTTCTATCAAGAGAGAGATGGGTTCCGATTATAAAGTGACGATTGATGACAAGAGATATTCTCCTCAGGAGATTTCCGCAATGATCCTGCAGAAGCTCAAAGCAGACGCGGAAGGATATCTGGGAGAAAAAGTAACTGAGGCTGTGATTACCGTACCGGCATACTTTAATGACGCGCAGCGCCAAGCGACCAAGGATGCGGGTAAGATCGCAGGTCTGGATGTAAAGCGTATCATCAACGAGCCTACAGCGGCAGCGCTTGCTTACGGACTGGATAATGAAAAGGAACAGAAGATCATGGTATATGATCTGGGCGGCGGTACGTTTGATGTATCTATCATTGAGATCGGCGACGGCGTCATTGAGGTGCTTTCCACAGCCGGCAACAACAGACTGGGCGGGGATGACTTTGACCAGAAGGTAACAGATTACATGCTGTCTGATTTCAAGTCCAAGGAAGGCGTAGACTTATCCAACGACAAGATGGCGCTGCAGAGATTGAAGGAAGCGGCAGAGAAGGCGAAAAAGGAACTTTCATCCGCGACGACTACCAACATCAACCTTCCGTTCATCACAGCAACATCCGAAGGACCGAAGCATTTTGATATGAACCTGACAAGAGCAAAATTTGACGAGCTTACACATGACCTGGTAGAGAAGACAGCAGAGCCGGTAAGACGTGCGTTGTCTGATGCGGGAATCACTGCTTCCGAGCTGGGGCAGGTACTGCTGGTAGGCGGTTCTACCCGTATCCCGGCGGTACAGGAGGAAGTAAAGCGGCTGACCGGAAAAGAGCCGAGCAAGTCTCTGAATCCGGACGAGTGTGTTGCCCTCGGCGCATCCGTACAGGGCGGCAAGCTGGCAGGGGATGCCGGCGCAGGCGATATCCTTCTGCTGGACGTTACCCCGCTGTCTCTGTCCATCGAGACCATGGGCGGAGTGGCAACCAGGCTGATTGAGAGAAACACCACCATTCCGACAAAGAAGAGCCAGGTATTCTCTACGGCGGCAGATAATCAGACCGCAGTTGACATCAACGTGGTACAGGGTGAGCGTCAGTTCGCGAGAGACAACAAGTCTCTGGGACAGTTCCGTCTCGACGGAATCCCGCCGGCTCCGCGCGGAATCCCGCAGATCGAGGTGACATTCGATATCGATGCCAACGGTATCGTTAATGTATCCGCAAAGGATCTTGGAACCGGAAAAGAGCAGCATATTACGATCACTGCAGGCTCCAACATGTCTGATGAAGACATCGATAAGGCAGTCAAAGAAGCAGCGGCATTCGAAGCGCAGGATAAGAAGCGCAAGGAAGCGATTGATACAAGAAATGAAGCAGATGCCATGGTATTCCAGACCGAAAAGGCTATCAAGGAAGTGGGCGACAAGCTGGATGCTTCCGACAAGGCAGCTGTAGAGGCTGACTGCCAGGCATTGAAGGATATCCTTGCAAAGTCTGCTCCGGAAGAGACAACGGACGCACAGGTTGCGGAGATCAAGGCAGCGAAGGAAAAACTGATGGAAAGCGCGCAGAAGCTGTTTACGAAGATGTATGAGCAGGCTGGGGCAGCAGGAGCGGCAGGTGCAGGTCCGATGCCGGAAGCAGGTCCTGCACCGGAAGGCTTCCAGGGCGATGATGTAGTGGACGGGGATTACAAAGAAGTATAAATTTGGCAGCTGCTCAGCACAGGATAGCGGTATATCTGCGAAGGTACTGAGCAGATATAAAAAAATGCTCCTGAACATCCAGGGCAGCCGGCAATATCATGGCTGTCCTGGATAGTATAATGTGAAAGGTAGATTGTTATGGCAGAGTCAAAAAGAGATTATTATGAGGTGCTTGGCATAGGCAAGGACGCAGACGACGGGGCGATAAAAAAAGCATATCGTGTTCTGGCGAAAAAATATCATCCCGACATGAATCCGGGAGATGCGGAAGCGGAAAAAAAGTTTAAAGAGGCATCGGAAGCGTATGCGGTACTGAGTGATCCGGAAAAGCGCCGCCAGTATGATCAGTTCGGACACGCAGCATTTGAAGGAGGCGCCGGCGGAGCAGGCGGCTTCGGTGGCTTTGATTTCAGCGGTGCGGATTTCAGCGATATCTTCGGAGACATCTTCGGGGATCTTTTCGGCGGCGGCAGAAGAGGCGGCCGCGGGAATGGCCCGATGCGGGGAGCCAACATCCGCAAGAGCATCCGTATTACATTTGAAGAAGCGATTTTCGGCTGTGAGAAAGAGCTGGAACTGATCCTGAAGGATTCCTGTACGGCATGTAACGGTACGGGGGCGAAACCGGGGACATCTCCGGAGACCTGTTCAAAATGCGGCGGCAAGGGCCAGATCGTCTATGCCTCCCAGTCCTTTTTCGGAACCGTACAGAATGTACAGACCTGTCCGACCTGCGGCGGTTCCGGTAAGGTGATCAAGGAAAAATGTACATCCTGTTCCGGAACCGGATATACATCCAGCAAGAAGAAGATCCAGGTGTCTATCCCGGCCGGGATTGACAACGGACAGAGCGTCCGCATCCGCGAGAAGGGCGAGCCGGGTTTAAACGGCGGGCCGAGAGGAGACCTGCTGGTGGAAGTGAATGTATCCAGACATCCCATCTTCCAGCGCCAGGAGATGCATATCTTCTCCACGGTTCCGATCTCTTTTGCACAGGCGGCGCTTGGCGGGGATATCCGGGTGGCAACGGTAGACGGCGAAGTCATCTATACGGTAAAACCGGGGACCAAGACAGATACCAAGGTGCGCCTAAAGGGCAAGGGAGTACCGTCCCTGCGGGATTCCAGAGTAAGAGGGGATCATTATGTGACCTTGGTGATCCAGACTCCGGACAGACTGAGCGCAGAGGCGAAGGAAGCGCTGCGTAAATTCGACCAGCTGGCGGGGAACACCCTCAACCAGAAGGTGGATGAAGGAAAATCCAAAAAGAAAGGCTTCTTTAAGGATAAGATGAAAGAAGTCTTTGAAGAATAAATACAGAAAGGCTGCCGGCGGCAGCCTTTCTGTATTTCAGACTTCCAATACAATAACGGATCTTTCTTTCATTGGAATGTTTCTCTCAGCACCAGGCATGTGACCTCTTGAAAAATAATTCTGTACAGGATCTCCGGTATTGACCGCAATCTTCCAGTTCAGGCCGTTTGGAAGCGGCGGAAGTGTAAGGGTAACAGGCTCCCAATAGGTGTTGACCGCAAGATAGACCAGATCCTCTTTTGCCTTGGCGGGATCGTATCCTGCAAACAGAACACAGATCACATGGGAGTCCGGGCTGTAGTCCGGCTCGTTGGGACGCACGCCGTGGATGCTTGCATAAGGAAGTCCGGTCAGGCTGGCTTCCAGATTCTTGCGGATCACGGGATGATCCTTGCGGAACTGGATCATATATTGGAAAAAGCGGAATAGATCCTGGTTTTTAGCCAAAAGAGTCCAGTCCAGCCAGGAGATGATATTGTCCTGGCAGTAAGGGTTATTGTTTCCAAACCGGGTATCTCCGAATTCGTCTCCGGAGAGGAACATCGGCGTTCCCCGGCTGCAGAGCAGGACTGCGCAGGCATTTTTGATCATCCGCATCCGCAGCGCGCGGATCTCTTCATTGTCCGTATCCCCCTCGGCACCGCAGTTCCAGCTGTTGTTGTCATCTGTACCGTCCGTATTGTTCCAGCCGTTGTCCTCATTATGCTTTACATTATAGCTGTAAAGGTCATACAGCGTGAAGCCGTCGTGGCAGGTCAGGAAATTGACAGAGGCATTCAGCCCGCGGTGGATGGGATCGTACAGATCCGGTGAGCCGATGATCCTCTGCGCCGCGATCGCCGCACAGCCGGAATCCCCCTTTAAGAACCGGCGCATATCATCCCGATACCGTCCGTTCCATTCCGCCCAGCGTTTCCAGGATGGGAAGGAGCCTACCTGATACAGGCCGCCCGCATCCCAGGCCTCTGCGATCAGCTTTACATTTCCAAGGATGGAATCAAAAGCCAGGGTTCTCAAAAGCGGAGGCTGGTTCATCGGAGATCCGTCCTCATTTCGCCCCAGGATCGTCGCAAGGTCGAAGCGGAAACCGTCTACCCGGTATTCGGTAGCCCAGTAACGCAGGCAGTCCAGGATCATCTGCTGGACCACAGGATGATTGCAGTTCAGGGTATTTCCGCAGCCGCTGAAATTATAATAATGGCCGTCTGGAGTCAGCAGGTAATATATATTGTTGTCAAAGCCCTTGAATGAAAAACAGGGGCCCATCTCATTTCCTTCGGCAGTGTGGTTGAACACCACGTCCAGGATGATCTCCATGCCGTTGTCGTGCAGGGCCTTGATCAAAAGCTTTAATTCCCTTCCCTCCTGATTGTCCTCGGAGAATGCGGCAAAGCTGGTATTCGGAGCAAAGAAGCAGACCGGATTGTACCCCCAGTAATCCAGAAGCTTCCTGTCATTGACAACACGGGCATCCCGCATCTCGTCAAATTCAAAGATAGGCATCAGCTCTACGGCATTGATGCCAAGCTCCTTGAGATACGGAATCTTTTCTCTCAATCCCCGGAACGTACCGGGATGGGATACGCCGGAAGAGCGGTCGTTGGTAAAGCCTCTGACATGGGTCTCATAGATCACCAGGTCTTCCATGGGAATGTTGGCATGATATGCGGTTCCCCAGTCAAAGTTACTTCGGACTACGCGGGCGCGGTACCCCCGGTTGTAATTTTTGTTGTATCCCCAGTTGCTCTGGCCGGAAACGGCTTTTGCGTAAGGATCCAGAAGGATTCTCTTGGAATCAAAACGGAATCCCTGGCGCTCATCAAAGGGGCCGTCCAGCCGGTAGGCATATTCCACATCCGTGATATCCAGATAAAATACGATCATGGAATAGACGCACCCGATCTTGTAATTTTCCGGAAATTTCAGCACGGCATAGGGTTCATCCTCCGACTTGTGGAACAGGAGCAGTTCGCAGGAGGTTGCCCCGTGGGACTGGGTCGTAAAGCTGACCCCGCAGGGAATAAGGGTAGCGCCCATGGTGCCGAAAAATCCGGGACGGACTTCAAAGCCGGATATGATATCCAGCGGCTCCAAGGGTACATTGTGAATATGTGTCATTTCTGATGAGTTCATGATAACACTCCTTTCATTCGTAAAAGTATATAGCTGTAAGCATAAAGGACCTGTATTGAAAAAACTGCCCGAGCCAGTGATTTCAAGCCGGATCCTGAGCCTTTGCCCGATTAGAAAATGATTAGGATCACGTGACCTGTTATTTGTGCTGATAGTAAAATACGGCGAGCTGCGTCCGGTCGCGGAGGTTCAGCTTATCCAGAATATCGCTGAGATAGTTTCGCACCGTACCCTCACTGAGGAATAATTCCGCCGCGATCTCCTTGTTGCTCCTGCCGTCGGCGATGAGGGTGATGATTTCCAGCTCCCGGTCGCTGATCTGCGCGGCGGCATAATCAAATGCCTCCGTTTTTCGGAACAGGCCGGGAAGCTTGGAAACTACTTCGCAGCCAAACACGGTCTGCCCCGATGCCACGGCCTTGAGGGCCGGGAGGAGATTGGTATAATCCTGTTTCAGCAAATATCCTCTGGCGCCTGAACGCAGTGCTTTAACAATATATTCATCGTCCGAAAAGGTGGTCAGCAAAAGGATATTTGCGTCTGAAAATTCTTTCCGTATTTCCACGGTGGCCTGCAGGCCGTCCATCTGTTTCATCCGGATGTCCATCAGCAGGATATCCGGAAGGTGTTCCCGATACAGCCTCACCGCGTCTGTTCCGTCTGTACCTGTGGCTGCAATGGTGACCTCCCCGCTCGCTTCCAGAATCGTCTTGAGCGCACCGGACACCAGACAGTCATCATCTATGATTACCAGTTTCATTGGTTTTCCTCCTGAATCATGTTCCCTGACGTTTTTTGGGGATAGTGATAAAAATCCGGAATCCGGTTTCTGCTGAAATCTGCAGGGTTCCGTCCAGGGAACGGACCCGGTCCTGGATATTGGTCAGCCCGATCCCGCTTCGGCCGGATTCCTTACTGCAATCCCCGGGAGCGGCCCCGGTTCCGTTGTCCTCCACGCAGAGCTGATAGAGAGCGGGATGCTCCTGCATGGTGACGCAGACCTGGCTGGCATTGCTGTGCCGCATCACATTCGAAAGGGCTTCCTTGAGGATGCTGATCAGGCAGTACTTGACTTCCCGGGGGACCTTACGTCCCATATCATACCGCAGGAGGACCGGACAGAAGGTGAAGCCGTCGGTCAGGCTTCGGACTGTCTCCTCCAGGTTTACGGACTCATCGTGCAGGTCATGTACACTGCTGCGGATGCTGTCCATGGCTGAATTCAGGGAAACATCCAGGTTGTCCAGTACCGGGCAAAGCTCTGTCTGCCGGTTTACGGCCCTGGCCGCGCCCAGCAGCAGGATGGAACGGGAGAGAACGTGCCCTACGCTGTCATGGATCTCCCGGGCGTTCCGGTTCCGCTCCCGCAGGGTGGCGGTGTAGATCTCATAGTCCTGCTTTTCCAGAAGCGCTTTATTCTTTTCCGTCAGCAGAAGATGATTCTCCCGGCTGTCGTCCTGGCTTTGCCGGAACAACATATCCAGCCGCTGATACTGCCCGGTATGGCTCTGCAGAAGCGCGGCCAGCAAAAAACCGAAGATGCCCATCCACAGAGGAAGCATCAGGGAATCTACGGAATGGGTCATATGATACAGGAACAAAAGGCAGGCGCAGGACAGCATCAGCCACCTGCGTTCCGCCAGGAACAGATAAAACAAAGCCGGAAAAAAACAGAAAAAAGGCGGAAATAACAAGGAGGCAGACAGAAAACAGATTCCAAATCCCAGGTGGATCCGGGGAGATTCCAGAAAATAACAGGCGCAGCAAACAATCAGGGCGCATAAAAAAGCCAGCACGAACAATAGATCTGCGGGAAAGTACAGTATGGAAGCCATACAATATAAGAGTAATAAGCCGGTGTCTTGAAAATAATGCATAATGTTTCGCCTGTTCTAAAAAATTTTACTTTTATTATAATACGAAACAGCTGGTCAGGTAAAGAAAAATTTGAAGGAATTTTTCATACTACTGCCGTTCCGTTACAGGGCACGCCTGGTTAAGGTGTGACCTGTAACGCCGTTCCAATAGTTACAAATGTCATATGCAAGTTGTGACAATGCACACTTTTCCCGGAAAAGGGAGGACGGTATAATGTCAGTATCAGAAAGGAATCCCGGAAGCTGTCCGGAGGATCGAAGGAGGAATTTGGATATGGTTGAGATAAAAAATCTGGTAAAGCGTTACGGAGACCTGGTGGCTCTGGACCACTTAAACCTGCGGGTACAGGAGGGAGAGATCTTCGGGCTTCTTGGGCCCAACGGCTCAGGCAAGACAACGGCGATCAGCTGCATGCTGGCCCTTTTGAAGTATGACCGAGGCAGTATCCGCATTTTCGGAGAGGAGATGACTCCGGAGAGCTATCATGTGAAAGAGCAGATCGGGATCGTGCTGCAGAACGTGGCGGTGTTCGATGAGCTGACGGTCTATGAAAATATTGATTATTTTTGCGGGCTCTATGTAAAGGAGAAGCAGCGCAGGAAAGAGCTGGTGGAAGAAGCCATTGCATTTGCGGGACTGGGGGATTACCGGAAGGCGCGCCCCGGCAAATTGTCCGGAGGCCTTTTGCGGCGGCTGAACATTGCCTGCGGGATCGCGCATAAACCCAGGCTGCTCATTATGGATGAGCCCACGGTGGCCGTGGATCCCCAGAGCAGGAACAAGATACTGGAAGGAATCCAGGAGCTGAACCGGCAGGGCGCCACTATCATCTATACGTCCCACTACATGGAAGAGGTGGAGCAGATCTGTACCCGGGTGGCGATCCTGGATCACGGAAGAAGCATCGCGGTGGGGACCAAGGAAGAGCTGAAAATGATGATCAAGACCGGGGAGACCGTGACCATCGAAGCCGTGGCCCTCGGGGAGGAGCACCTTCAAGCCATTCGGGAGCTGCCCCATGTATTTGGCGTGGACTACGGGGAGCAGATTCTGACCGTGCGCTGCACCAAGGCAAAGCACAACCTGATCCGGATCCTCAATTACCTGCAGGAACAGGAAATTCTGTTCGGCAGGGTGTTTTCCGAGCTCCCCACGCTCAATGACGTCTTCCTGGAGATCACAGGAAAGCAGCTTCGGGATTAAAAGGAGGGAATGGCATGCTGCACTTAATGAAGTATAATCTGATGGTGAAGATCAAATGTGTCAATGTCGTTTTCTGGCCTCTGGTCTTTCCACTGATCCTGGGAACCCTGTTCTATTTTGCCTTCGGATCCATGGAGGAGGCGGATTTTGAGACCGTACAGACGATCGTAGTAAAGGAAGCGGATGCGGATCCGGTCTTTCTGGAGTTTTTGGAAACCATGGAAACAGACGAGAGCCATCTTGTGGAAGTCCGGGAAATGTCCGGGGAGGAAGCACGCCTGGCGCTGGAAGAGAAAAAAGCGTCGGGGATTTATTTTGTGGGGGAGACGCCTGCGCTTACGGTGGCCGGCAGCGGGATCTCGGAGAGCATCTTGGAGTCCCTCCTGGAGAACTATGAAAATGGAAAACAGACCCTTCTGCTGGCGGCCGAAAAGCACCCGGAGGGGATGCAGAACGCCATGGAACAGATGGGAGCCTATGAGGAGCTGGTGGAGCAGGTCTCCCTGGGAGGCACGACAACCAACGGCAATGCCCAGTTCTTTTACGCGCTGATCGCAATGGCATGTCTGTACGGGGCATTTATCGGGATGGATGCGGCGTTTTCGATCCAGGCGAACCTGACGGCGCTGGCAGCCAGACGGTGCGTGACACCGACCCATAAGCTGAAACTGGTCCTGACGGAAATGCTGTCCTGCTTTCTGCTGCATTACCTGAATGTGCTGATATTGCTGGCATATCTCCGGTTTGTGCTCCGGCAGGAATTTTACGGACAGATGCCGCAGATGCTTCTGATCTCCCTGATCGGCAGTATGATGGGCGTGTCCATGGGCATTTTTATCGGAGGAATCGGAAAGATGAAGGAAGGAGTAAAGGTGGGGGTCCTGCTGGCGGTCTCCATGACCGGAAGCTTTCTGGCCGGTCTGATGAGCGCGGATATGAAGTACCTGGTGGAGCGCAATTTCCCAATCGTGAACAGGCTCAACCCGGCTGCGGTGATCACAGACGCATTTTACTGCATCAACGTATACGACGATCCGGTGCGGTTTAGCAGGAGCCTGGTCACACTGGCCGTCATGTGTGTGATCCTGACGCTGGCGTCATTTTTACTGATCAGGAGGGAACGTTATGACAGTATATAAAGGATATATGAAGATCGTCAAAAGAAATCTGGGGCTGATCCTGATGTATGTTGTGATCTTTGCAGGGATCACCGTTTTGTTCCAGCAGTTTTCAAGCGCGGATCCGGCGGGCAGCTACCAGGCGGAAAGCGTGAGGATCGCTGTGGTCGATGAAGACAGGGGAAGCCTTGCGGAGGGACTGAAAACGTATCTGGGGCAGTTCCATGAGGTGACGGCGGCGGAGCATGACAAGGCCAGGCTGCAGGAGGATCTGTTTTACCGGAACGTGGAATACATCATTTGGATCCCGGAGGATTTTTTTGAAACCTGCATTGTGGAAGGGAAGGCGCTTACCGTTACCAAGGTTCCGGAATCCTATACGGCGTTTTATGTAGACCAGCAGATCAACAGCTTTCTCAATGATGCCAGGGCCTTCCATGCAGCCGGCTTTACCCGGGAAGAGACGGCGGAAGCGCTGGGGAAGCTGGAGCCTGCGCAGGTGGAGCTGCTGGATACGGGCAGGGCATCGGGGGAAATGTCAGCCTATGGATTTTACTTCCGGTATGTCCCCTACCTGTTCCTGTCCGTACTCTGCTATGTGATGGGCAACGTGATCTCTGCGTTCCGCAAGGGCGACCTGCCGAAGCGGATGCGGGCCTGCGCCGTATCCGGGCGGAGACAGAGTGTGGAAGGGCTTCTGGCCGCTGCCACACTGGGACTGTGCCTGTGGGCGCTGAGTATTGCGGGAGCTTTTTTCTGGTACAGGGACAGCCTGACGGAGCGCGGCGGGGTGGTGTATTTCCTCTTAAATACACTGCTCATGATGCTGGTGGCCCTGACCATCTCCTATCTGGTGGGGCTGTTTGTACATGGGAAAAATGCGGTCAATACGCTGAACGGCATCGTCAATGTCCTGTCTCTGGGACTGTGCTTCCTGTGCGGGGTATTTGTGCCGCTGGAGATCATGAGTAAACGTGTCAAGGCGGTATCACAGTTTCTGCCAGTGTACTGGTACGAGGTGGTGAATGAGTATCTCGTGGAATTTGGAAATGTGACGGGAGAGGCGAAGCAGGCTGTGCTCCAGGGGCTGGGGATGCAACTGATATTCGTTGCGGCGCTGGTGTGCGTCACCCTGACGGTATCAAAATGGAAGAGAGTATGAAAAAGGGGCTGTCCGAAAGGGCGGCTCTTTTTGCCGGTGCCTGCAATGATTTTCCGGGGCGGGAATACTTTTTTCTTGATTTTTATATGGATGTTTAGTAGAATGTATAACAGCAATGCAAGGAGGGATGGAAATGTCGGAGATGACAAGGGTTGCCCTGGATGCCATGGGCGGTGACAATGCACCCGGCGAGATGGTGAAGGGCGCGGTTGAGGCTGTGAAGAAGCGGAAGGATATCAAGGTCCTGCTGACCGGCCGGGAAGAGGTCTTGAAGCAGGAATTATCCGCATACACATACCCGCAGGAGCAGATCGAGATCGTCCATGCAGAAGAAGTGATCGAGACGGCAGAACCGCCGGTAGCGGCAATCCGCGCGAAGAAGGATTCCTCCCTCGTGACGGCATTGAAACTGGTCAAGCGCGGGGAGGCGGACGCATTTGTATCTGCGGGCAATTCCGGCGCGGTGCTGGCAGGAGGCCAGATCCTGGTGGGAAAGATCAAGGGAGTGGAACGCGCGCCGCTTGCGCCGCTCATTCCTACGGCGAAGGGAGTGGCGCTGCTGATCGACTGCGGGGCCAACGTGGACGCAAGGCCCTCCCATCTGGTACAGTTTGCGCAGATGGGGTCCATTTACATGGAGCATATTGTGGGCAAGAAGAATCCCAGGGTAGGGATCGTGAATATCGGCGCGGAGGAGGAAAAAGGCAACGCGCTGGTCAAAGAGACCTTCCCGCTCCTGAAAGCATGCAAAGACATCAACTTCGTGGGAAGCGTGGAGGCGAGAGAGATTCCCGCGGGCGAGGTGGATGTTGTGGTATGCGAGGCATTTGTAGGGAATGTGATCTTAAAGCTCTACGAAGGCGTGGGCGGCACGCTGATCCATAAGATCAAAGCCAGCATGATGACATCCCTGCGTTCCAAGATCGGCGCGCTCCTGGTGAAGCCGGCATTGAAGGCCACCCTGAAGGATTTTGACGCCAGCCAGTACGGCGGGGCGCCTCTTCTGGGACTGAAAGGCCTGGTAGTAAAGACTCATGGAAATTCCACTTCCAAAGAGGTATGTACATCTATTACTCAATGCGTGTCCTTTAAGGAACAGCAGATTAACGAGAAGATTCAGGAGGCTATCGGCAGGCCGGAGGATGCGAAGTCAGTGTCCGGGTAAGGCGGCCCACGGAAACAAAAAAGAGTGGAATTGTAAGGAAGCATTACAAAGAATCCAAAGCGGAACAAGATCAGAAAGGAAAAGGATGATTATGGAATTTGAAAAATTGCAGGAAATTATTGCAGATGTTATGAATGTTACGAAGGATGATGTTCAGCCGGAGACAAAGTTTGTGGAGGATCTGTCGGCGGATTCGCTGGATATCCTTCAGATCATCACAGAGCTTGAGGAAGCATTTGACATTGAGATCGACAATGAAGATGCAGACAAGATCGTAACAGTGCAGGATGCGGTTGATCAGATCAAGAAGGTTGTAGAGTAGTCATCGAAGCAAGAGAAAGCCCTATGTGGGCTTTTTCGCTGTTTAGAGAAATGCAGCGAAGCTTTAGGAAGATTTCTCAGGAATATTTTTCATAGAAAGGAACCGTTGGAAAGAAAAGGATGAAGGACAGACTGAAAGAACTGGAAAAACAGATCGGTTATCAATTCCGGGATCATTCGCTGCTGCGCAGGGCCATGATGCACAGCTCCTATACCAATGAAAAGCATCTGCCCAAGTTCCAGTGCAACGAACGGCTGGAATTTCTCGGGGACGCGGTGCTGGAGCTGGTATCCAGTGAGTTTTTATTTCTGGAAAACCCGAAGATATCCGAGGGGGAGCTGACCAAGACCCGGGCAGGCATGGTGTGTGAGCCGTCGCTGGCATTCTGCGCCCGTGATCTTGATCTGGGAAACTATCTGCTCCTGGGCAGGGGCGAGGAGGCGACCGGCGGAAGGGAACGGGATTCCATCACATCGGATGCCATGGAAGCGCTGATCGGAGCCATCTATCTGGACGGTGGTTTTACTAATGCAAAAGAGTTTATTCACAGGTTCATCCTGTCGGATTTAGAACACAAGAAGCTCTTTTTCGATAGCAAGACCATTTTGCAGGAGATCGTGCAGGCGGATATGGGAGAGAGCATTTCCTACCGCCTGGTGGGAGAGGAAGGCCCTGATCACAACAAATCCTTCCATGTGGAGGTATGTATCGGAGAGAGCTGCTGCGGCGCGGGAAAAGGGCGTACGAAAAAGGCCGCGGAGCAGGAGGCGGCTTATCAGGCAATTCTGAAGCTGAAGGCGGGTTCGCAAATTGGTTACAATTACTAGAGGTGTAAGATGTATTTAAAAAGCATTGAGGTACAGGGATTCAAATCGTTTGCGAATCGAATCCGGTTTGACTTCCATGAAGGGATTACGGGAATCGTGGGTCCCAACGGAAGCGGAAAGAGCAACGTGGCGGACGCCGTTAGGTGGGTCTTGGGAGAGCAGCGGGTAAAGCAGCTTCGGGGCGGCACCATGCAGGACGTGATCTTTTCGGGAACGGAAAACAGAAAGGCGCTCAGCTATGCGTCGGTGGCCATCACGCTGAACAATTCGGACCACCGGCTTCCGGTGGACTATGAGGAAGTTACCGTGACGAGGAAATTATACCGTTCCGGTGAAAGTGAGTATCTGCTCAACGGCGCGGCATGCCGTCTAAAAGACATCAACGAGATGTTCTATGATACCGGGATCGGCAAGGAAGGCTACTCCATCATCGGGCAGGGGCAGATCGACCGGATCCTGAGCGGCAAGCCAGAGGAACGGCGGGAATTATTTGACGAGGCGGCGGGGATTGTGAAGTTCAAGCGGCGGAAGAACCTGTCGCTGAAAAAGCTGGAGGAGGAACGGCAGAACCTGCTCCGTGTCAATGATATCCTGTCGGAGCTGGAGAAGCAGATCGGGCCTCTTTCCAGGCAGTCCGAGGTGGCCAGGGAATATCTGAAAAAAAAGGAAGAATTAAAGACTTTTGATATCAACATGTTTCTGTTGGAGACGGAGCGGATCAAGGAACAGATCCAGGAGATCGAAGGGCAGCTTGGCAACGCGGAGGAAGAACTGAGCGAGGCGAAGACCCGCTATGAAGAGATGAAGGCGGAGTATGACGCCATCGAGGAAGAGGTGGACGCCATTGATTTTTCCATCGAGAAGGCCAAGAGCCAGCTCAACGAAACGACGCTGTTAAAGCAGCAGTTAGAAGGCCGGATCAATGTCCTTAAGGAACAGATCAACACGGTACGGATGAACGATGAGCATTATGACAATCGGCTGCACACCATCCGGATCGAGATTGAGGCCAGACAGGGGCAGTTAAAAGAGCTTTCCAGAGAACAGGAGGATGTCCGCGGCAAGCTGCTGGAGGTCATAAAAAAAGACCAAGAGGCCAAGGAAGCACTGATCGCGGTCCAGAGCCGGATCGCGGGACAGACGGCGGAGGTGGAGACCAGCAAGCAGGAGATCATGGAGCTTTTGGAAAACCGGGCCTCTACCCGTGCGAAGATCCAGCACTACGACACCACCCAGGAGCAGATCGCGGCCCGGAAGGCGGAGCTGGACAGGCTCTTGAAGGAGACGCGGGGAGAGGGAGAGCAGCAGAATGAGATTCTAGAAGCCTATGAAGCAGAGCTCTCTGGTGTCAGAAAAGAAATTTCAGACTTTTCCGGACAGATCCAGAAGACAGAGCAGAAGATCGAACAGTACCAGAGGGAGCTGAATGAGAAGCAGGAAAAGCTCCGCCTGGGGCAGACCGCATACCACCGGGAATCCTCCCGTCTGGAATCGCTGAAAAATATCACCGAACGGTACGACGGCTATGGAAACAGCATCCGCAAGGTCATGGCAAACCGGGATCGGGAGCCGGGGCTCCTTGGAGTCGTGGCGGATATCATCAAGGTGGAAAAGGAATATGAGATTGCCATCGAGACCGCGCTGGGCGGCAGTATCCAGAACGTGGTGACGGATACTGAGGAAACGGCGAAGCGGATGATACAGTTTTTGAAAAAAAATAAATTCGGGCGGGCAACCTTTCTTCCCCTGACCAGCATGCATGGAAATTCCGGCATCCGGGATGAGAAGGCGCTGCAGGAGAAGGGGGTCATCGGCCTGGCCAATACGCTGGTCCATGTGGAGAAGCGTTTTCAGGGGCTCTCTGACCAGCTGCTGGGAAGGACTATTGTGGTGGACCATATTGATACCGGGATCGCCATTGCCAGAAAGTACCGGCAGTCCCTTCGCCTGGTCACTCTGGAAGGCGATCTGATCAACCCCGGAGGAGCAATGACCGGAGGGGCGTTCAAAAATTCCAGCAATCTGTTAAGCCGGAGGCGGGAGATCCAGGAGTTTGAGGAGACCGTTGCCATGCTCAAAAGGGATATGGACCAGATGGAGCAGGAGGTCAACGACATCAAACAGAAGCGGGGCGCCTGCTACAATGAGATCGACCAGATCCAGCACCAGCTCAGCAAGGCGTCGATCGCGGAAAATACGGTTAAGATGAATATGGAGCAGGTTCAGGGTAAGCAGAAGGAGCTGGCAGAGCGCCGCCAGACATACCGGGCGGAGCAGGAAACTCTGGAGGAACGACTGCAGGAGATTCTGGACAATGAAGAATCCATTCAGCTGGAGCTGGAGACCTCCAAGAATCTGGAGCAGGAGCTCAATGAGCGAATCGAACGGCTGCAGAAGGGGCTGGAGGAGGATAAGGAACAGGAAAGCGTGCAGCTAAAGCATTCCGAGGAGGTCCATCTGTCCTTCGCAAGCCTGGAGCAGCAGAATGTATTTATATTGGAGAACATCAGCCGAATTGAGGAAGAGACGGCGAAGTTTGAGGAAGAATTAAAAGAGGTAGACATTAGTAAGGGAAATGCGTCCGGAGAGATCCAGGAGAAGGAGGAGAAGATCCGGGAGCTGACCGAGACCATCGAAAATTCCGGGGAGCTTTTTACCGAGATCCAGGCGGAGATCAAGAGCCAGGTGGCAAAGCGGGACGAGCTGAACCAGAAGCATAAGACTTTTTTGGGAAAACGCGAAGAGCTCTCCAGGCATATGTCCGAGCTGGATAAGGAATGCTTCCGTCTCAACAGCCGGAAGGAATCCTATGAGGAGGCTGCGGAGAAGCATATCAACTACATGTGGGAGGAATATGAGCTGACGCTGCGCCGTGCCAGAGAGCTGCGTAATCCGAACCTGACGGAGCTGGGGTATATGAAGCGGCAGATCCAGAACCTGAAGGCGGAGATCAAGAAGCTGGGCAATGTGAATGTAAATGCCATTGAGGAATTTAAAGAGGTTTCGGAGCGCTATGAATTTCTCAAAGGACAGCATGACGACCTGGCAGAGGCGGAAGAAACGCTGGTCAAGATCATTGAAGAGCTGGACATTGCCATGCGCAAGCAGTTCCAGGAGCAGTTTGCGCTGATCTCTGCGGAATTTGATCATGTATTTAAGCAGCTCTTCGGCGGCGGAAAGGGCACCCTGGAGCTGATGGAGGATGAGGATATCCTGGAGGCAGGGATCCGGATCATCGCGCAGCCGCCGGGAAAGAAGCTGCAGAACATGATGCAGCTCTCCGGAGGGGAAAAGGCGCTGACAGCCATTTCCCTGCTGTTTGCGATCCAGAACTTAAAGCCGTCGCCGTTCTGTCTGCTGGACGAGATCGAGGCGGCGCTGGATGACAGCAACGTGGTGCGGTTTGCGCAGTATCTGCACAAGCTGACGGAGAATACGCAGTTTATCGTGATCACTCATCGAAGGGGGACCATGACGGCGGCGGACCGTCTGTATGGGATCACCATGCAGGAAAAGGGCGTGTCTACGCTGGTGTCTGTGGACCTTCTGGAGGATGAGCTGGATAAATAGGGAAGGAGGCATGTAAAATGGGAGAAGAGAAACAGGGATTTTTTAAGCGTCTTGTGTCAGGGCTTACGAAGACCAGAGACAATATCGTGTCCGGGATGGACAGCATTTTCCATGGTTTTTCGAAGATTGACGATGATTTTTATGAGGAGCTGGAAGAAACTCTGATCATGGGCGACCTGGGGGTGAGAACCACGGAAGAGATCATCGAAGATTTGAAGGCAAAGGTGAAAGAGCGGCACATCAAAGAACCTGTGGAATGCAGGCAGCTTCTGATCGACAGCATCAAGGAGCAGATGGATGTGGGCGAGACGGCCTACGAATTTGAGGACAGGCAGTCTGTGGTGTTCGTGATCGGCGTCAACGGCGTGGGTAAGACCACCACCATCGGGAAGCTGGCGGGAAAGTTCCGCGCGGAGCGTAAAAAGGTGATTTTGGCGGCGGCGGATACCTTCCGCGCGGCAGCAGGCGAGCAGTTAAAGGAATGGGCGAACCGTGCCCAGGTGGATATGATCGGCGGCCAGGAAGGGGCGGACCCGGCTTCGGTGGTATTTGACGCGGTGGCTGCCGCGAAGGCCAGAAAGGCGGATATCCTGCTGTGCGATACGGCGGGGCGGCTGCACAATAAAAAGAACCTGATGGAAGAGCTGAAAAAGATCTACCGGGTCATTGAGCGGGAATATCCGGAAGCCTATCATGAGACACTGGTGGTACTGGACGCGACCACAGGACAGAACGCGCTTGCCCAGGCGAAGGAATTTAACGAGGTGGCGGACATTACCGGAGTGATTCTGACCAAGATGGACGGAACGGCAAAGGGAGGGATCGCCGTGGCGATCCAGGCGGAGCTGGGAATCCCGGTGAAATATATCGGAGTCGGGGAGTCCATTGATGACCTGCAGAAATTTGACGCGGATGAATTTGTGAATGCGTTATTCTACAGAGATGAGGAAAAAGAGAAGGGAGAGAGCCAGAATGATGACATTGGAGAAATTTGAAGATGCCACGGAAGTGGTGAAGCGGGTGACCAGTTCCACCAAGCTGGTATACAGTGATTATCTGAGCGAGCAGACGGGCGGAAGGGTGTATCTGAAGCCGGAAAATATGCAGCATACGGGGGCCTACAAACTGCGGGGGGCCTACTACAAGATCAGCACCCTTTCCGAGGAGGAGCGGAGTCGGGGACTGATCACGGCCTCCGCTGGAAACCATGCCCAGGGCGTGGCCTATGCGGCCAACGCGTTTGGATGTAAGGCGACCATTGTCATGCCTACGGTGACGCCGCTGATCAAGGTCAACCGGACCAAGAGCTACGGAGCGGAAGTCATTCTTTACGGAGATGTGTACGACGATGCTTGTGAGTATGCCACAAAACTGGCTGAGGAAAAGGGGTATACCTTCGTCCATCCCTTCGACGATCTGGACGTGGCGACCGGACAGGGGACCATTGCCATGGAGATCGTACAGGAGCTGCCCACGGTAGACTATATCCTGGTCCCGGTGGGAGGCGGCGGTCTGATCAGCGGGGTGGCTACACTGGCCAAGATGCTGAATCCAAAGATCAAGGTGGTGGGAGTGGAGCCCATCGAAGCGGCCAGCATGAGCGCCGCGCTGGAAGCCGGGGAAGTGGTGGAGCTGGAAACAGCCAACACGATCGCAGACGGCACAGCCGTAAAGGCAGTGGGAAAGAATGTATTTCCTTATGTGAAAGAAAATGTGGATGACATGCTCCTGGTGGAGGATGATGAACTGATCGGGGCATTTCTGGACATGGTGGAGAACCACAAGATGATCGTGGAAAATTCAGGGCTCCTGTCGGTTGCCGCTTTGAAGCAGCTGGACTGCAGAGGGAAAAAAGTGGTCTGTGTCTTAAGCGGAGGCAATATGGATGTGATCACCATGTCCTCCATCGTACAGCATGGACTGATCCAGAGAGACCGGATTTTTTCCGTATCCGTTCTGCTTCCGGATAAGCCGGGCGAGCTGGTGCGGGTGGCCGCCACCATTGCGGAGGAGCAGGGCAATGTCATCAAGCTGGAGCACAACCAATTTGTCAGCACCAACCGGAATGCGGCAGTGGAGCTGCGCATCACCATGGAGGCGTTTGGGACGGAGCATAAGCACCGAATCCTGGAGGCGCTGGAGAGGAAAGGATTCCGTCCGAAGCATATCAGCGCGAAATTGTATTAAAAAGGTAAAAAAGAGCGATCGAGGAATTTCTCTGCGTGAATTGAATTAAAATGGGACAAAAGCGCGGAGGGAGCAGTTACACAAATAAAGGATAAAAACTATACGCATGTTATATGAAAAATATTGTAAAAAAGGCTGAGGCGTAAAAAAATGCTTCGGCCTTGTACCCCAAAATAAACAAAAAACCATGATTCTTTCTATAGACTTTTACTAATTTTGGGGATATAATAAACTCACATGTGAAAATTAAAACTTTTACAATGTACTAATTAAGGAGGAGCAAACAATGGCAAGAAAAATGAAGACCATGGATGGTAATCAGGCCGCAGCTCATGTTTCCTACGCGTATACTGAGGTTGCAGCGATCTACCCCATCACCCCATCATCTGTTATGCCCGAGCATGTTGACGAGTGGGCAACCGAGGGAAGAGAGAATATCTTCGGACAGACCGTACAGGTGACAGAGATGCAGTCCGAGGCAGGTGCAGCCGGGGCTGTACACGGTTCCTTATCCGCAGGAGCTTTGACTACAACATTTACAGCATCACAGGGATTACTTCTGATGATTCCTAACTTATATAAAGTAGCAGGCGAGCAGCTGCCAGGCGTGTTCAACGTATCCGCCCGCGCGATCGCGAGCCACGCGCTCTCCATCTTCGGAGACCATTCCGACGTATATGCATGCCGCCAGACTGGCGCGGCTATGCTCTGTGAATCCAGCGTACAGGAAGTAATGGACTTGACAGCGGTTGCTCATTGCGCGGCTCTTGAAGGCAAGATTCCGTTTATCAACTTCTTCGACGGATTCAGAACCTCCCACGAGATCCAGAAAATCGAAACCTGGGATTACGAAGACTTGAAAGACCTGGTCAATATGGACGCGATCGACGAGTTCCGTGCTCATGCGCTGAATCCGAATCACCCATGCCAGAGAGGTTCCGCTCAGAACCCGGATATCTTCTTCCAGGCAAGAGAAGCATGCAATCCATACTATGATGCCCTTCCGGGAATCGTTCAGGATTATATGAACAAGGTGAACGCGAAGATCGGTACAGATTATAAGCTGTTCAACTACTATGGCGCGCCGGACGCGGAGCGCGTGATCGTTGCAATGGGTTCCGTATGTGATACCATCGAGGAGACCATTGACTATCTGCTTGCGGCAGGCGAGAAGGTGGGTGTTGTAAAGGTACGTCTTTACAGACCGTTCTCCGCGCAGGCACTGATCGACGCGATTCCGGATTCCGTGAAGACCATCTCCGTCCTTGACAGGACAAAAGAGCCGGGCGCTCTGGGCGAGCCTCTGTACCTGGATGTTGTTGCGGCATTGAAGGGCACGAAGTTCGACGCGGTTCCGGTACTTTCCGGACGTTACGGACTGGGTTCAAAGGATACCACACCGGCACAGATCGTAGCCGTACTGAAGAATACAGAGAAGAAGCTGTTCACCATCGGTATCGAAGACGATGTGACCAACCTGTCTTTGGATGCAGGCGCTCCTTTGGTTACTACACCGGAAGGAACCATCAACTGCAAGTTCTGGGGACTGGGCGCAGACGGTACGGTTGGAGCGAACAAGAACTCCATCAAGATCATCGGCGACAACACGGATATGTATGCACAGGCGTACTTTGATTATGATTCCAAGAAGTCAGGCGGCGTGACCATGTCCCACCTGCGTTTTGGTAAATCCCCGATCAAGTCCACCTACCTGATCCGCCAGGCGAACTTTGTTGCATGCCACAATCCGTCTTATATTGACAAGTACAACATGGTACAGGAGCTGGTAGACGGCGGTACCTTCCTTCTGAACTGCCCATGGGACGCAGAAGGACTGGACAAGCATCTTCCGGGACAGGTAAAGGCGTTTATCGCAAACCACGGCATCAAGTTCTACACCATCGACGGTATCAAAATCGGTAAGGAGATCGGACTTGGCGGACGTATCAATACCGTGCTGCAGTCTGCGTTCTTCAAGCTGGCAGCCATCATTCCGGAAGAGGAAGCCATCGACCTGATGAAGAAGGCCGCAAAGGCGACCTACGGAAGAAAGGGCGACAAGATCGTTCAGATGAACTATGACGCCATTGACGCAGGCGCGAAGCAGGTTGTAGAAGTAGCAGTTCCGGACAGCTGGAAGGGCGCTGCTGACGAAGGTCTGACCGTTCCGCATGTAAGTGAAGACGGAAGAAAAGACGTGGTTGATTTTGTAAAGAATATCCAGGCGAAGGTGAATGCACAGGAAGGAAATTCCCTCCCGGTATCCGCGTTCAAGGACTATGTAGACGGCTCTACCCCGTCCGGCTCCTCCGCATACGAGAAGCGCGGTATCGCGGTAGATATCCCGATCTGGAAGCCGGAGAACTGTATCCAGTGTAACCGCTGTGCGTACGTATGTCCGCACGCTGTTATCCGTCCGGTAGCTCTTACAGAAGAAGAGGCAGCAAAGGTTCCGGAAGGACAGGCGACTCTGCCGATGACCGGTATGCCGGAGATGAAGTTTGCCATCACCGTGTCCGGCCTTGACTGTACGGGATGCGGTTCCTGTGCGAATGTATGTCCGGGTAAAAAGGGCGAGAAGGCTCTGGTTATGGAAAACATGGAAGCAAATGTGGAGACCGTACAGAAGGGCTTCGATTTTGGCGTGGAGATTCCTGTAAAACCGGAAGTAGTCGCGAAGTTCAAACCGGCTACTGTAAAGGGAAGCCAGTTCAAACAGCCATTGCTTGAATTCTCAGGCGCATGCGCGGGCTGCGGCGAGACACCTTACGCAAAACTGATCACCCAGCTGTTCGGTGACAGGATGTATATTGCAAACGCAACAGGATGTTCCTCCATCTGGGGCAACTCTTCACCGTCTACACCATATACCGTAGATGCCAACGGAAGAGGACCTGCATGGTCTAACTCCCTGTTCGAGGATAACGCAGAGTTCGGCTATGGTATGCTGCTTGCTCAGAATACCATCAGAGACCGTCTGAAAGTAAAAGTGGAGAAGCTGGCGGAAAGCGGAGACAATGAGGACGTGAAGGCTGCGGCTAAGGAATATCTGGATACCTTTAACATCGGTGCGGAAAACGGCGCTGCTACAGACAAGCTGGTAGCTGCTCTGGAAGCATGCGGATGCGGATGTCCGGAAAGAGCAGAGCTGCTCAAGGAAAAAGACTTCCTTGCAAAGAAATCCCAGTGGGTATTCGGCGGTGACGGATGGGCTTACGATATCGGATTCGGCGGTGTTGACCACGTGCTTGCAAGCGGAAAAGACATCAACGTGATGGTATTTGATACCGAAGTTTACTCCAACACAGGCGGACAGTCTTCCAAGGCGACCAAGACCGGTGCAACCGCGCAGTTCGCCGCAGGCGGAAAAGAGACCAAGAAGAAAGACTTGGCAGGCATCGCGATGAGCTATGGCTATGTATACGTAGCACAGATCGCCATGGGCGCGGACTTCAACCAGACTGTCAAGGCAATCTCCGAGGCAGAGGCTTATCCGGGGCCGTCACTGATCATTGCTTACGCTCCGTGTATCAACCATGGTATCAAGAAGGGCATGAGCAAGGCTCAGACAGAGGAACAGCTTGCGGTT
Organism: Schaedlerella sp.; assembly: GCF_056796775.1. Classification (NCBI taxonomy): domain Bacteria; kingdom Bacillati; phylum Bacillota; class Clostridia; order Lachnospirales; family Lachnospiraceae; genus Schaedlerella; species Schaedlerella sp. Next base: position 11,956 of record NZ_JBQIKP010000019.1, on the reverse strand, counting down.
GAGTGCGGATACTGGAACAACTTCCGGTACAATCCGGCGGCGGAAGGCAACAAGTTCACTCTGGACAGCAAGGAGCCAAAGGGTGAAGAATACCAGGCATTCCTTGACGGAGAGGTTCGTTACAACGCATTGAAGAGAGCAAATCCGGAGAAGGCTGCAAAACTCTTCGCACAGAATGAGAAGGAAGCTATGGAAAGATATGCTTATCTGAAGAAGCTGGTAACACTCTACGGAGAAGACTAAGAGAGAAAGAATCTGCGTTTTACAGCGGGGATTTAAAGCGTGAATTGTAAAAAATGATAAAAAGATCCCGGCATCCGGCAAATGATGGATGCCGGGATCTTTTGTTATATCATCGTATGCAGAAAAGCTGTTACAGGTCACACCTTGACCAGGCGTGCCCTGTAACTCAGGCCGTCATTTTAAATTGCCTGCGGCAATGAACGGCCTGAATCCCAGCTTTTATGTGCATCCTCCTGACCAATCAGCGTAGTGATTGGTCAGGGTGTGACATGTAACGAAAAGCTGCCAGTGGCAGTTCTTCTGTATGTAATCCGAATTGACAACGTATACGCTTTTGGTTACAATTGAAGCGGAAAGGTTTCAAGAAGCAAAGAAAAGTGACGCAAGAATATTTCAACAGCAAAATATAAATACGGAGGAAGCAGAACATGAAAACAGAATCGTACAAAATCTGGGAACCGGGAGAATATTCCTATGACCATGCCTTTGGATTTGTGCCCAATATCACCTCTTACATCCACGAGGATGATGTAAAACGGCCATGTATCCTGGTCGTACCGGGTGGGGCCTACTGCGTGGTCGCGCCGTCAGAGGGGGAGCTGGTGGCGCGGAAATTTTATGAGAAAGGGTATCAGACCTTTGTGCTGACGTATACTGTCAATTTTCTAAAGTCGGTTCCGTTAAAGCTTCAGCCGCTGAAGGATATCTCCCGGGCAGTCCGCTATATCCGGAAGAATGCGGATATCTTTTCTGTAATCGGGGATGAGCTGACGGTCTGCGGATTTTCGGCAGGAGGACATTTGTGCGGCAGTCTGTGCGTACATTATAAGGATATCGGAGACAATTCGGTCGAATACAGCGGGATCTCAAACCGACCGGATTCGGCGATCCTGAGCTACCCGGTCATTACTTCCGGGGATGAGGCGCACAGAGGTTCTTTTGCTGCATTGCTGGGAGAGGATGCTTCGGCGGAAGAGCTGGAATATATGTCTCTGGAAAAGCAGGTCACCGGGCAGACGCCGCCCTGTTTTTTGTGGGCCACTGCAACGGATGAGACGGTGCCGGTGGAGAACAGTGAGATGTATGTCAGGGCATGCCGGGAAAACGGAGTTCCCTGCGCGTTCCATATGTTCACCAGAGGAATACACGGGCTGTCCCTGGCAGATGAGGACTGGGCCAACGGAGTGCATATGAGCCCGTATACGGAGGAACAGCTGGTCTGTGTAATGCGGAAGGTGAAGTCCGGGGAAGTTACCGTACCGGAAAGGGTTCGGGCGGAATGGGAAGAACAGGAAAAGCGGCATGCGGAAAGGGTACCAGCGCCGGAACCTGAAGTGGCTGTCTGGCCGGAGCTGGCAGATGCCTTTTTGAAAAATCTGAAAAAGTAAATTATAGAGGGGAGAAGGACGCATGAAGGCATGGATGTTGCATGATATCAATGATTTCAGATTGGATAATATAGAGGAACCGGTTCTTCATGACGGCGAAGTGCTGGTTGAGGTGAAAGCAGCCGGAATCTGCGGTTCTGACATCCCCAGGGTCTACCAGAACGGCACGTATTCCTTCCCGTTGATCCCGGGGCATGAATTTTCCGGAGTAGTGGAAAAAGCGGGAAAAGCAGTAGATCCCGGATGGATCGGGAAGCGTGTGGGGATTTTCCCGCTGGTTCCATGCAGAGCCTGCGGACCCTGCCGGAAGGAGCAGTATGAGATGTGCAGGCATTACAGCTATCTGGGTTCCCGCGCAGACGGCGGTTTTGCGGAATATGCGGCAGTTCCGGCGGAGAATCTGATCATACTGCCGGATAACGTGACGTTTGCAGAGGCCGCCATGCTGGAACCCATGGCAGTAGCGGTTCATGCCATGAGGCGGGCCGCGCCGGATCCGGCAGATATCGCGGCAGTATGCGGGCTTGGTACGATCGGGCTCCTGCTGATCATGTTCCTGCAGGAGGCAGGAGTGAAAAATATCCTGGCCATCGGCAACAAGGAATTTCAGAAACAGATGCTTGGGAAGCTGGGACTTCCGGAGGAAGCATGGTGTGACAGCAGAAAACAGGATGCGGGACAATGGCTGACGGAACATACGGACGGTGCGGGAGCGGATATATTTTACGAATGTGTGGGGAAAAATGAGACTTTAACATGGGCAATCGATCATACAGCCCCCGGGGGAAGAGTCATGCTGGTGGGAAATCCGTTTTCCGATATGAATCTGGAAAAAGCCGTATACTGGAAGATCCTGAGAAATCAGCTGACAGTGACCGGAACATGGAATTCTTCCTTTTCATTTCAGAAAAAGAAACTCAGCGAGGATCTGCAGGACGACTGGCAGTATGTACTGGAACGACTGACTCATAAACGGATCGATCCTGCCGGCTTGATCACCCACACATTTTCTTTGGAAGATTTGGAACAGGGATTTCATATCATGCGGGATAAGACGGAGGATTATATCAAGATTATAGTGGATATGGAAAACAAAGACAATCTCGGGTTTTCTAAATAGCGATTGTGAAGGCCGGTTCTTCTATGCTATAATCCAATATGAAAGTACATGTTTCCGAAGGGAGCGCAATAGGATGGCAAGGACCGTTGATATAGGATAGGGGAAAGGAAAAGAAAAATGGGAATTTTTGAACTTTTTGTACTGGCCGTAGGGCTTTCCATGGACGCGTTTGCGGTGTCTGTCTGTAAGGGATTGTCCCTTGGGAGGATCCGCAGAAAACACATGTACATTGCGGGGGCCTGGTTTGGAGGCTTTCAGGCGCTGATGCCTCTGATCGGATATTACCTGGGCAGATTTTTTGCCGATGCGATCACGGAATATGACCATTGGATCGCATTTATTCTGCTCATCATCATCGGAGGAAAGATGGTGAAGGAGTCCTTTGACAAAGAGGAGCAGATGGACGGCTCTATGTCGGCGCGGTCCATGCTTTTGCTGGCGGTCGCGACAAGCATCGACGCGCTTGCGGTAGGAGTGACCTTTGCATTTTTGAAAGTATCCATCATCCCGGCAGTGAGCTTCATCGGAGTGGTGACCTTTGTCTGTTCGGCTGTGGGAGTAAAGATCGGGAGCATATTCGGTACAAAATACAGGTCAAGGGCTGAGCTGTGCGGCGGTATCATCCTGATCCTGATCGGAGCGAAGATCCTGCTGGAAGGGTTGGGAATCCTGTGATTGAGAAAAACGAAAAAGCAGATCTGCTTTCGGTTTGGTGCCTGCAGCAGACCTGCTTTTTTGATCGTTTACTTACAATAACTGAATCCCATGCTCCCTGGCCTCATGAAGTGCGTCCTCCGGCCAGATGGACGACTGCACCTCCCCGATATGGGCCTTGCGCAGGTAATACATACAGATCCTGGACTGGCCGATGCCGCCCCCGATGGTATAGGGCAGTTCCCGGTTTAAAAGGGCCTTCTGGAACGGCAGTTCGGCACGCTCCTCACATCCGGCCAGCTTTAACTGTCTGGACAGAGAAGCTTCATCCACTCGGATCCCCATGGAAGAGAGCTCCAGCCCCATATGCAGGGTGGGATACCAGACTAGGATATCCCCGTTCAACTCCCAGTCGTCATAGTCCGGCGCGCGGCCGTCATGCTTTTGACCGGAAGCAAGTTCCTTTCCAATCTGGGAAACAAAGACCGCCTTTTTCACCTTCGTGATCCGGTTCTCCCGTTCCTTCGGGGTACAGTCCGGATACATATCCTCCAGCTCCTGGGACGTGATAAAGAAAATATCCTCCGGCAGAAGAGGATCTATGTAATTGTAGCGTCTGGATATGAACTCTTCCGTCTCCTTCAAGGCACTGAATACCTTCCGTACCGTATATTCCAGCGTCTCCATATTCCGCTCTTCTTTGGAAATGACCTTTTCCCAGTCCCATTGATCCACATATAAAGAATGAATATTATCGGTGTCCTCATCCCGGCGGATGGCACTCATATCCGTATATAAGCCTTCTCCGGAGTGAAAACCGTAATGCTTGAGGGCATGGCGCTTCCACTTGGCAAGGGAATGGACGATCTCAGCCGGGGCTTCGTCCTGCTCCCGGATGCCGAATGCGACGGGACGCTCCACCCCGTTCAGGTTGTCGTTGAGACCGGATTCCGGCCGGACAAACAGGGGCGCCGATACACGGGTCAGATGCAGTGATTTTGCCAGAGCGCGTTCAAAATGATCCTTGACTTCCTTGATGGCTACCTCAGTCTCCCGGATCGTCAGCGGGGAATGGTATCCGTCAGGAATAACTAAATGCTCCATATACATAAACTCCTTTGATATTTTTATAGTAGATCACTGTTCGGAGCGGCAAGGTACAAGGCACCATGAAGCGTAACGAACAGCTACCCAATATTTTAATAACTGCTGTTAAAATTGTCAACGGCCTCTCAAATTTTTTCTTGTATAATACAGCAAAAATTGGTAGAATAAATTCATAGGAAAACTTCATCGGTAAAGTTTCGATATACTGACAATTCAGGACAAATGGTACAATACACCGGAAAAATCGGTATATCAGGGAGAAAAATTTATAAGGGACAAAGGAGTATGGAGCTATGGATGTTAACAAACTGATGAGCAGCATGCAGGGAACGGATTATGAAGCAATCCTCAAGAATCTGGAGAGCATGGGCGGCCCCATGAAAAATGCGCTGATGATCGCATCGGTGCTCTCCATCGTGATCGGGCTTTTATGGTGCTTCTTCGGACTGAAGCTGATCCGGGTATGGGCGGCGATCCTGGGATTGGCACTCGGATTCGGAATCGGTACGGGAGTTGCCGCGGCGTTCAATCTGAGTTCCAATTTGATCCTGATCTGCGGAGCAGTAGGAGGAATCCTTCTGGCGATTCTGGGCGCGGTATTTTATCATGTCGGGGTATTCCTGATCGCCTGGATCACGGGAAGCTCTCTGGCGCTGCTTGTCCTGCGGCCGAAGGACTGGAAGCTTGCGCTGGCCTGCGCTGGAATCGGCCTGGTTGTGGCACTGTTTACGATCCGCTTTGCGGAACTGATCATCATCGTGATCACAGGTATCAACGGCGGAATGAGTGCCGGCACGGGAATCATATCCTTTCTGCCGTTTGACAATCAGATCGTCCGGTATGCGGTCATCGGAGTCCTTGTTGTCGCAGGTATCGCCGTGCAGCTCTTGATGGAATCCGGGAAGCGGAAAAAGAGAACCCTGGAGAACGCAAAAAAGATCCGGGAACAGAACTCCACTGCAAATGAAGTGGAAAAGGCGCGCGCTATGATTGATGAACTGGACAAAAAGCCGGCTGCCGCAAAAAAGGGCACGGCGGGAAAGAATCAAAAAAAGAAAAAAGCAGCGCCGAAAAAGAATAAGAAATAAGAGAACACACAAGATAAGGAGGAGGTAAACTCTATCGATATTAAGGAGATGATATCTGAATGAAGATTGATATGCATTGTCATGTTAGGGAAGGATCCCTGGACAGCAAGGTGGGAGTGGAAGAGTATATCATGCTGCTCAAGGCAAAGGGATTCCAGGGGATGGTGATTACCGATCACAACACCTACAAGGGCTACCGTTACTGGAAGAACCATATCAAGGGAAAACGGCATAAGGATTTTGTCGTATTGAAGGGGATCGAGTACGATACCCGTGACGCGGGCCATATTCTGGTCATCATGCCGGAAGGAGTAAAGATGCGGCTGCTGGAGCTGCGCGGGATGCGGGTCTCCGTCCTGATCGACTTTGTACACCGCAACGGCGGCGTGCTCGGACCTGCTCATCCATGCGGGGAGAAGTACTTAAGCTTTGCCAACACCAAGCGTTACCGAATATCTCCGGAGCTGATGAAGCGGTTTGATTTTGTGGAGTCATTCAACTGCTGTGAGTCCGAGGAGTCCAATGCGAATGCGTTGAAGCTGGCCAAAAAATATGACAAGGTCCGGGTAGGGGGAAGCGACGCCCACAAGCCGGACTGCGTGGGCAGGGCCTATACCATTCTGCCGGAGCCAGTGACCTGTGAGACCGAACTGATCTCCATGATCCATAAGAAGACGGCCTTTGAGACAGGGGGAAACTATTATCACAGGACAACAAAAGAAAAGATGGGGAAGGTGAAGCTGATCCTGACCTATTCCTTCTGGTTCTATAACAAGGGCGGAGAGCTTTTGCGCCGCCACGGACGCAATACGAAGATGGAGCAGGAGAATCCCATTGATCCCATCGACCCCATCGAATTATACTACATCGGGAAACAGGGGTAAATGTATACTGAGCGCCGGATAAATCTGCCGTTCAGTATAATATGACGCACACAGCCGTATAAGGAAATCTGCCGCTTCGCGACTGCGGCTGGCGAGATACTTACAGCAGATTTCATCGGCCGTGAGTATAATGATATTTAAGGAGGATTTGAAACAGACTATGAGCGTACAGGAAACATTGCAGACACATCTGGGAAAGGGAATTGCAGAAGCATCCAATGAAGAAATTTTCGGCGCGCTCCTGCAGATGGTACAGGAGCTTGCAAAAGAAAAGGAAGCAGTCCAAGAAAAGAAAAAGATCTACTATATTTCCGCGGAATTTCTGATCGGAAAGCTGCTGTCAAACAACATGATCAATCTGGGGATCTATGAGGAAGCGCGGGATGTCCTTGCGAAAAACGGAAAGGACCTCTGCGAGATCGAAGAGCTGGAGCCGGAGCCGTCTCTCGGAAACGGCGGACTGGGTCGTCTTGCGGCGTGCTTTTTGGATTCTATTGCCACGCTGGGAATGTGCGGCGACGGGATCGGGCTGAATTATCACCTGGGGCTGTTCAAGCAGGAATTTGAAGACCGGCTGCAGAAGGAAACTCCGAATCCATGGATCGAAGATAAGAGCTGGCTTGTGAAAACCGATGTCTCTTATCCGGTTTCCTTCCGGGGACTGACACTGCAGTCCAGAATGTATGATATTGAAGTGACAGGTTATGAAAACAGGACCAACAAGCTTCATCTCTTTGACGTGGACAGCGTGGAGGAATCCATCGTATCGGACGGGATCAGCTTTGACAAGGAGGATATCGCGCGGAATCTGACGCTGTTTTTGTATCCGGATGACAGCGACGACAACGGACGGCTGCTGCGGATCTATCAGCAGTATTTTATGGTCAGCAACGGAGCGCAGCTGATCCTGGATGAATGTATTGCCCGGGGAAGCAATCTCTATGACCTGCCGGACTATGCGGTGATCCAGATCAATGATACCCATCCCACCATGGTGATTCCGGAGATGATCCGGCTTCTCACTGCCCGGGGACTGGATATGGACGAAGCCATCGACGTGGTTTCCCGGACCTGCGCTTATACCAACCATACGATACTGGCGGAGGCGCTGGAAAAATGGCCCATGGCTTATCTGAAAAAGGTCGTTCCCCAGCTCGTGCCGATCATTGAGATCCTGGATGACAAGGTGAGGAGAAAATATACCGTCATCAGCAGGCATTCGGTGAGTCGGAAGTTTTCGAAGGAAACCTCAGAAAAAGTCAATGAATATTCGGACGAGAGTGTTGCGATTATCGACCATGCGGATGTGGTACATATGGCACATATAGATATCCATTACGGATTCAGTGTGAACGGCGTAGCGGCCCTCCATACCGAGATCCTGAAGGACAATGAGCTGCACAACTTCTACAGGATCTATCCGGAGAAGTTCAACAACAAGACCAACGGCATCACATTCCGGCGCTGGCTTCTCTACTGCAATCCTCTCCTGACCAGGCTTTTGGACGAGCAGATCGGAACCGGGTACAAGAAGGATGCCAAGGAGCTGGAAAAGCTTCTCGAATTTGAACAGGACGAAAAGGTTCTCTCACGCCTTCTGGAGATAAAAAATGAAAATAAAAAGGTGCTCTGTGAGTACCTGAAGCACACCCAGGGGGTAGAACTGGATCCCAACTCGATTTTTGATATCCAGATCAAGCGTCTCCATGAGTACAAGCGGCAGCAGATGAACGCGCTTTATGTGATCCACAAGTATCTGGAGATCAAGGCAGGGAAGAAGCCCACGACCCCGATTACAGTAATCTTCGGGGCAAAAGCAGCTCCGGCTTACGTGATCGCGAAGGACATCATTCACTTGATCCTCTGTCTGCAGGAGATCGTGAACCAGGATCCGGAGGTCAGTCCTTATCTGAAGGTCGTTATGGTTGAGAACTACAACGTGACAAAGGCGGAAAAGCTGATCCCGGCATGTGACATTTCCGAGCAGATCTCCCTGGCATCTAAGGAAGCCAGCGGCACCGGCAATATGAAGTTCATGCTCAACGGCGCGGTCACCCTGGGAACCGAGGACGGTGCAAATGTGGAGATCCACGAGCTGGTGGGAGACGACAATATTTTTGTGTTCGGCGCGGAGAGTGATGTGGTCATCAAGCACTATGAGCATGCGGATTATGTATCCAGAAGCTATTACGAAAAGGATCAGGATATCAAGGCGGCGATCGACTTTATTACCTGTGAGAAGATGCTGGAGATCGGACAGGAGGAGAACCTGACAAGGCTGAAAAACGAGCTCCTAAATAAAGACTGGTTCATGACGCTGCTTGACTTCAAGGCCTATACGAAGAAAAAGGAAGAGGCGTTAAAGGCTTATGAGGATCGGACAGCATGGGCGAAGAAGATGCTGGTGAATATTGCGAAGGCAGGATTTTTCTCGTCTGACCGGACCATCGAAGAGTATAACAGGGATATCTGGAAATTAGAGACAGATAAAGACCAGGCCCGCGAGGCAGATGTTGACGGCAATGCATCCGGCGAATCCACAGAGGGACACGCAGCTTCTGAAAATACGGACAAGACAGAGGAATAGGAGGAGAACCTGTATGAGAGAAAGTGGAATTTTGCTTCCGATTTTTGCATTGCCTTCTAAATATGGAATCGGCTGTTTTTCGAAGGAAGCGTATGATTTTGTAGACCAGCTGAAGGCGGCCGGACAGAGCAAGTGGCAGATCCTGCCCCTGGGGCCTACGGGTTATGGAGATTCTCCTTATCAGTCTTTTTCGACATTTGCGGGAAATCCTTATTATATCGACCTGAAAACACTCCGAAAGGATGGGCTTCTGACAAAATCAGAGTGCAAGGCCCAGAATTTTGGAAAGCAGAAGGATCGGATCGACTACGAAGCACTGTATTTCGGGCGGTCCAAAGTGCTTCGGAAAGCATTTCATCGATTTAAAAAGAATGACGAATATGAGGAATTTTTGAAAAAAAATGAAGAATGGCTGACGGAGTACTGCCTGTATATGGCGATCAAGGACCGGCAGGGCGGCAAGAGCTGGATTGAGTGGCCAAAGGAATACCGGGACCGGGATCCGAAAGCACTGGAAGAGGCGAAGAAAGAACTGAAAGAGGAGATGGACTTTTATCGATTCCAGCAGTTCGAGTTTGACTGTCAGTGGAGGAAGCTGCATGCCTATGCCAACAAGCAGGGTGTGCAGATCATCGGGGACATCCCGATTTATGTGGCATTTGACAGTGCGGATACTTGGGCCAATCCGGAATTGTTCCAGTTTGACGAGGAAAACCTGCCCATTGCGGTTGCGGGCTGCCCGCCGGATGCATTTTCGGCTACGGGACAGCTCTGGGGGAATCCTTTGTATGACTGGGAATACCACAAGAAAACGGACTACGAATGGTGGGCGAAGCGGATCGCCTACAGCTTCAAGCTGTACGACAAGGTGCGGATCGACCATTTCCGCGGATTTGATGAATATTATACCATTCCCTACGGGGATGAGACGGCGGTCAACGGATGCTGGAAGCCGGGACCGGGAATCGCGTTTTTCAGGGCCATTGAAAAGCAGCTGGGCAAGCTGGATATCATTGCCGAGGACCTGGGCTATCTGACGGACACGGTGCTTCAGCTTTTGAAGGATACCGGGTTCCCGGGGATGAAGGTGATCCAGTTTGCGTTTGACTCCCGGGAGGCGGCCAACTACCTGCCCCATACCTATATCCCGAACTGCGTGGTCTATACCGGAACTCATGACAATGATACCACCCGGGGCTGGTTCCATAATGTAGACAAGGGATGCCGGGATTTTGCCCGGGAATATCTGCGCAAGCCGGCGCTGGATGAAGATACCCTGTCCTGGGATTTCATCGCCATGGCAATGGGAAGCGTTGCGGATCTGTGCATCATCCCGATCCAGGATTTCCTTTGTCTGGATGAGAAGGCAAGGATCAACATTCCGTCTACACTGGGCAATAACTGGGTGTGGAGGCTGAAAAAGGGCCAGATCACGGAGGAACTGACAAAGGAAATCCGCAGGATGACGAAGCTGTACGGGCGTATACCGGGCGAGGGATGACTAAGGCTGGATAGAGACTGATCCTGGTCGGATATGGCCCGAGAAAGTTACTGTTCACTCCTGGGCCGTGCGCCACGCTGAACGGTCACAGTCTAGTACATACTGGGGCTGGAATACGGCCTCTTGCCGTAAGGCAACTTTAAATAGGTCGGATTCGTTACAGTTCGCTGGCTTGCCAGTGAACTGTAACCTGAGAAAAAACTGCCATACTTACGGGAAAGCGTTGGTATGGCAGTTTTTATTGTGCGCCCGGCAATCGCACATTCTATCCGAAAATGCCAGGAGTATCTGAATGAGGGATAAAGACGCAACACGCTTTTATACTTCAAAATAATGCTTTACAAATCACACTTGGCTAAAATCGGGAAAATATCCACAGGTGTAAAGAAACATCGCAACACCGAAATTGATACAATGCGGAATGGCTGAAAAGCCTGAAAATAAGGCATTTCGCGGGTTCTTCGGTTTTATTTTTTCGCTTTTTGAGCCTTTTTTCTGTTGAGGGAGCAGCTCCGTTTTTTGATTTTGCACCACTTTTTAACGATAGCAGGAAACGTTAAATCTGAAAAATGAAGATATTTTACAAGACGCAGGAAAAAATAAGAGGTAAAATGGCTCTTGACAAAATTCAAAAATTGAATTTGGAGGTAATCCACATGAAGAAAGAAATAAGGACAGTGGTATATGATGATGAATTGAGGATGGAGGCATACCGTTTTGAGGGAATCGTGCAGCCGTTTCCAAGCCATTTCCATGAGCATTATGTCATAGGTTTTGTGGAGAAAGGGGAGAGGGTGCTTTCCTGCCGTGACAGGGAATATGCCATAGAGGAAGGGAGCATTGTGCTTTTTAATCCGGGCGACAGCCATGCCTGTGTGCAGAGTGATGAAGGGACGTTTGATTACCGGGGTTTTAACATTTCAAAGGAGGTCATGCTCGATCTGGCGGAGGAAGCTACCGGGAAACGGGAGCTTCCGGGATTTTCAAAGAATGTTATCTGTGATGAGGAAACAGCCTGCCACCTGCGCCCGCTGCATGAGATGGTCATGAAAGGAACAGGGGAGTTTGGGAAGGAGGAAACATTGCTGTTCCTGCTTTCATACCTCATCCAGAATTATGGGAAGCCTTTTGAAAGCTGCATCCCGGAATGCGGGCAGGAGATTGAAAAAGCCTGCGAATACATGACAACGCATTTTACGGAGCGCATTTATTTAGACCAGATCTGCCGCCATGCCGGGCTTAGCAAGTCAACGCTGCTGCGGGCCTTTACCAAAGAAAAAGGAGTCACGCCGTACCGATACCTTGAGACAGTCCGCATCAATGAGGCAAAGAAGCTGTTATCGGAAGGTGTGCCGCCCGTGGAGGCGGCCATAAGGACAGGGTT
>NZ_JBQIKP010000018.1:0-70181 GCF_056796775.1 Schaedlerella sp. | reverse complement strand
GACAAGCCTTGCGCCGTATCTTTCGTACAGCAGCAAGGCTTTTTCGGCTGTTTGAACCGCCGATACCGTATAATTTTCCGCACGGAGAAAATCACACAGCAAGTCGGCAAGCTCCTTGTTGTCCTCAACAATGAGAATATCCATATTACCACCCTAATTCCAAAAGCCAGTTATTCAATGCGCGCTCCCGTTCTCTTATCTGTGTGGAACAGTCGCTTAAGTCGTACTCTCCCTTTATGTTCCCATCAACAATGTACATGACCCTTGTACATTTTGCCGCGACCTTAACATCGTGAGTAACGAGCATGATTGTTGTACCCTCAGAATTTAATTTTACAAGCTCTTCCATTACCTCGTCGGAGGAAGCACGGTTCAAAGCCCCTGTCGGCTCGTCCGCAAAAATCATTTTCGGGTCGTTTATCATACTGCGGCAGATGCACGCCCGCTGAAGCTGACCGCCCGAAACCTCATTGATGTCGTTGTCGGCAATGTCGATAATGCCGAGCCTGCGCATGAAATCCTGACCGCGCCGCGCCGTTTCCCTGCGGGGTTCACGGAGCTTTTTGGACTGCGTTGCGGGAAGTATGATATTATCCAATATGGTGAGGTTTTTCAGCATATACATTTGCTGAAAGATAAAACCCATTTCGTCAAGGCGCAGGTCTGCAAGTTCTCTTTCTCCTATCCCTGCGATATTTTTCCCACAGAAACTCACTTCTCCTGCGGTAAAATTATCCATTCCCGAAACTGCGTACAGCAGCGTGGATTTCCCAGAGCCTGACGGACCCATAACGGCGACCATTTCTCCCTCGCCAATTTTGAAATTTACATTTTTCAGTACATTATTCTGCCGCTTGTTTACGATATACGTTTTGCAGAGGTCTTTTACTTCAAGAATGTCCATAATTGCTTCTTCCTTTCATTATTCAATGTTTGCCGTATCGGATGATTTGATTTTTCTTGTGTACAGAGAGGTCAAAAACGCGCTTACGACTGTGGCGGTAAGGACGATAACGGGGAATACTGCGTATATCTCCATGGGGGTTTGCATATATTCCACACCCATTTCAAGACCCATTGTTCCGAAAATTGGGTCGAAGCAAAGCTTTGTAAGGGGCATACCCAAAAGCTCCGCAAGAAGTACAGCCGCCGCTGCCGAAATGAAAAATCTTAACGTGTGCTGCCCGTATATTTTGGCGTTTCTCATACCTATGGCTTTCATGAGGGCAATCTCCGCCTGCTCCTTCGCGATAAAGGAACGCTCCATAAGCACGGTTATAAGCGCGACTAAAATTACCGTAAGGACGGCGGACATTTTTTTCACCGCGTCTATGGCGTCGCCAACCCCCGTAGTGTCACTTACTGCTTCGCCTGCTGTTTTAACGCTTGAAAATTTAGGGTAAAGCTCCTTGATTTTTTCAATTCTGCTTAGTACTTCCTTATCATTGGGGTCGTCGGTAAATTTTATCAGTGTACCGGGGGAGCCGATTGCTGCGATATAGTTGATATCACAGTCGGTATGAACCCTTACGGATATGCCCTGGTTGACCATTGCCTGATACAGAGCGGTTATGATGAACTCCGCCGTTTCGCCCGTCGGGTAGGACAGGGTAACGGTATCGCCTATTTCCGCCCCCAGCTTTTTTGCCAAAAGGGTTGTCACTGCAATTTCGTCGCTGTTTTGGGGAGGAGTACCCTCTAAATATTCGTACATATCCATTGTTGTTCCCGTACCCTGAAGTATAGCCGTCTTGCTTTCATATTCGCCGTATCTTATCATCGTATAAATAAAATATTCCGTCATACATTCTGCGGGCATACCGTTTTCCGCGAGGGACAGCTCCATATCTTCAAGATATTTTTTTACCTTTTCATGTCCGTCCTCGGTCATAAATTTCACATTATCGTCGCCGATGTCCGTAACGACGTGGCCGTCCGCCTCCCCGAAATATTTCAGCATCTTTCCGCTTTTAAGAGATGCCGTGGCATTGGAAAGTATTATCAGCAGCGACATACACAGAAAAAACGTAAGGATAATGACAGCATAGCGTTTGGGACTGCTTACAATATCGTTTGCAGCAAGGAAAGCCGTTGTGCCAAGCCTCGATTTTCCAAGGCTCATAACGCCCTTTTTGCGGAAACGTTCCCCCGTCTGCCCGTTTCTTACAGCATCGATAGGGGACATTTTGCTCACCCTACCCGTACAGCCAAGACAGAACAGGAGAATTACAGCCGCTGTCAGAATTGCACAGCCGATATTGATAAAACCGTTATTGCCGCTGTCTATTATAATAGACTCCGAAGAATAATTTAAAAGCATTTTTCCGAACGGGTAGCTGAGTATCAAGCCGAGAGTCGCGCCAACAACGGAAATAGCGGCGTATTTTGTAAGGTACAGTCCTCGTATTTTTATGTTGCGTATACCTATTGCTTTCATAACGCCTATCTCGCGAAATTCCTCGGAGAGGGTAAAGGCTATGGTGAACCGCAGCACCGCAAAGGATATGATTATAAGAATAATGCTCACCGCAAGGATAAGACCCATGATTATCATATCAAAAATATAGGCTTGATCCAGCATCTCCGCCTCGCCCGCAAAAGTAGAGCTGTCGGATATATCCGCTATCTGGGACAGGGTCTTATCAAGGTCGGCGGTGTGTATGTATAAGAATTTCCCGCCGTACATATTTTTTATCGTCTCATCGGACATATATTCGTCAAAGTCCTCGCCGTTAATGATAAACCTTTTAACGCCCATCAATTCCGTGCCGCAGACAGCGTCCCTGAAGCCGCCCGCAAAGGTAAATTCACGGCTTATGCCCTCTATTTCGACAGTAATCTTGTCGCCGACTTTAAATCCCATGTTTTTTTCCGTGAAACGGGTGGCGTAGATTGTTCCTTTCGGTACGCTTTTAAGAATACTTCCGTCGTCAAGAAAATAATTTATTCCCATATCTCTGCCGCTCTGTAATACTAATGTCTGACCGAGGTCAGAAGCATTAAGCGGTTCGCCGACCCGCGTAATATTGGACTGGGACATACGGACTAACTCTTCGATACGGAACTCGTTTATCGCGGAGGCGTTTTCAAGAGTCCTGCGAATATCCTTGCCTGAGGATTTGTTTTGGTTCATCGCGAAGTAATCAGGCACGTCCGCCATTCCAAAATATCTGTCCAGCGCAGTCGTCACGGTGATGATGTTGCTCACGCCTGAGGACATGAACATCGACGCGAGTATAATAAATACCACCAGTATCACGTTCATCGCTCTTTTGCGCTTAAGGTCTTTTTTCAGTATTTGTAAATACATTTTCGCTGCTCCTTTCGCTTTGTGATTCGATTGTAGCATAGAAGTTATTAAATAATCCTTAAATCAGTTTGCGGCAATCAAATTATGCGTGATGATGAAAAACGTATGCCCATTCCCAATGTTCATTAGCCTAATTTCTCCGCATATTTTTCTACCCGCTCTATGCCAGCAAATAATTTTACATAAAGACGGAAAAGCAAATCTATTTCGTCCTCGTTGAAATCTGTAAATAGCAACTTCAAAAACTGTGAATGGCGTTCTCCTATTTCTTCGGCATATTGACCTGCTTTATCCAGTTAGCTCAATACGAACAGAATTATTTCCCCTAATAGCAAACGGACAAATCCTTTCTTTTCAAGAGTTAAAGCTAATTTTTTTATATTCTGTCTGGAACAGCCCATAAGGTTTCTGATATTTGTTCATGTTCGTGGCTCTGGACAGCAAGTTGTCATTACAAGTAATAACCATTGCTTCAGGGATATTTCCGTTTGAAGTTTTTCACCCGCTGTCTGCATACGATTTTGTAGTATAAAGATACTTGAAAATATCGCTTGTACTCTGTGTTCGGTATCACAGTCGTATTCTTCAAAAAGTTTGTCCATTTTCATCTATTTTTGCCACCGTATTTAGTAGGAACAAGTTCCTGCCGAATAGCATAGTAACTCATTACTGCCATGTCAATATATTCAGAAAAAAATCACTATTAAATCAGATGCTTCCCGAAAAGAAAAGCGACAGAGCTTTTCCCCTCTGTCGACTTGCTGTCTATGCGTAAATGATTTCATCATATATAATCTCCCTCGCACAAACTCTTATGTTATTTAGATACTCTTACGAAGGTCTATTTAAAATTACCAGACAATGGTCTTTTGCCGCAGGCGAGATGTCAGGGGTAAAAAAAGTATTATTTATTTATGACAGCGATTTTGAGGACAGCAGACACGACATGTAGACAGGCAGGCACAGGAACGCTCCCACAGGCTCACAGAGGGCAGGAAACAGACACAAGACATAACAGAACAGCTAAAGGCTGAAAATGCCTTAGAATGGACAGGAAAATTGCAGGCTATGCCGTTTCTCCGTTTTGCAGGTCATTCAGTAAAGACGCGTGGAGTATTCCCACAAGGTCATAGGAAATGTCAATCTGCTATTCCCTATCTCTTTCCCCTTGAGCCTTGAAGTAGAGTAAACAAAATGGTCTGCGACGTTTCAATTATTTATAGCTGTTGCTTGTAGTTTATTCCCCATTCTTCCATAGCCTTAATAATAGGGCGCATAGATTGTCCCAAATCGCTTAAAGCATATTCCACACGGGGCGGCACTTCCGGGTAAACAGTCCGTGTAATAAGACCGTCTGCTTCCATAAGACCGCAAACTGTCTGTCAGTACTTTTTGACTGATACCCTCTAACGTTTTTTTCATTTCATTAAATCGCCACGGACGCTTGCCTTATTTTTACATCACGGGCGGCGATCCTATTTTGCACCCGGATTTTTGGCGGCTGCTTTCTCTGATAAAGGAGCATGAAATCCCATTTACGATTTTAGGAAATCCATTTCACTTGACAGATGAAGTATGTCGGTTACTAAAATCTTATGGCTGTCAGAAGTATCAGCTTTCTCTTGACGGTATGAGAGAAACCCATGACTGGTTCCGCAAGCCGGGTTCTTTTGACTGTACGCTTGAAAAAATCGGCTGTATTAAAAGGGCAGGTATTCGTTCTGTCATTATGACTACCGTATCCGGTACGAACATTAAGGAGATTCCCTTTGACGCAAAGCAGATTGAAGAAACTGTTTTACAGCAGATTTTACAGGCGGGGCTTTATGCTCCTAGCGCCGGAGGGCGGCAAGGCGTTATCCTTGCCGTATGTCAAGACAAGGAAATCAATGAACGGTTAGGAAAAATCAAACGGGCAAATTCCAATCCCCGTATGGC
This sequence comes from Schaedlerella sp., assembly GCF_056796775.1. Taxonomy (NCBI): domain Bacteria; kingdom Bacillati; phylum Bacillota; class Clostridia; order Lachnospirales; family Lachnospiraceae; genus Schaedlerella; species Schaedlerella sp. Next base: position 64,933 of record NZ_JBQIKP010000018.1, on the reverse strand, counting down.
AACGCCGACAAGCTATGTATCAAAAGAGCAGCCCAGTATTGCAGACGACCCGAAGCTTGTAAATGCTTTTTATGACGCACCGACAGTTATCACGATGTTTGCACCGAAAAATTTTCTCTTTGCGTCAGAAGATTGCGCCGTTACCGCTGAAAATATGATGCTGGCAGCAGATTCTCTGGGAGTTGGTTCCTGCTATATCGGACAAGGGTGGACGGCTTTTGCAGATACTTATGGACAGGAGATACTGCATAAGTGGGGAATCCGCACAGATTATTATGCTGTCATGCAGCTTTTACTGGGCTATCCGAAACCGGACGGCAAGCACCCCACGGCAAAGCCGCGAAAAAATGACCGTATATTAAGATTTTGACTCCAATGAGGAAGTGATGACAATAACAGTACAGCTCTTAGAGTACTAGGTTTTGAGAAAAACGTCGAAAGTCAGATATTATACGCCACCATAAGCAAAAAAGCGATAATAATCTACACGGTTAAAAACAAAAGCTTTCCTCATATTGTTCTCATTTAACGGCAGTGCTTTCACTTTAGCTGCTTTGCTGTACGAATCCTGTACGATCAGACCGTGAAGTGTAATTTTTTCCGGTATTCCTCCGGAGATATCCCGAACTGCTTCTTGAACTTCTTCGTAAAATGGCTGGCGTCAAAGCACCCCACCTCCTGGCTGATCTGCGCCAGGTTCAGCTTCCCCTCCTCGATCAGTTCCTTTCCATGCTTCATCTGCAGCTCCGTGATGATCTGCACAAACGTCCTGGACGTATATTTTTTCAGCATCCTGCTTAAATATGCCTCGCTGAAATGAAAAAATTCCGCCGTCTGCTTTAAGCTCACCTGGTTATAATTGACAGAAATATAGGCCAGTATGGCCACCACATGACTGCCCATCTCCTGCTGCACCGATTCCGCAACCACCGCCTGAAGCTGGTAGCGGCGGATCAGATGGATCATCACCTGTTTCACATATAAAACAAGATATTCCCTGTAGGCATACTCCCGCTTCTGCTCCTCCTGGTAGATCAGTCCGAAGGTCTGCTTCATCCACGGGTCCGCTCCCGTCGGAAAGAGGATATAGGCGCTGGCTCCCCTTTCATACAGGATGTTTTTAAAAAAATCCGCCAGTAGGTACTTGTCCTTCAAAAGCGCCAGAAAGCCGGTGTCGATCAGCTGCTTACTCAGCAATACATTAAGCACGATCACGTCATCTTCCAGCGCTGTGATCACATGCCGGACATTGGGAGCCAGCAGGCAGAGATCTCCCGCCTTCATCTGGAACCCCTTCCATCCGGAATGAGTCCCCGGCTCCTGAGCTCCCGATTCAATATAATGCGTACAAGTTCCGCTGTACACATAGATCATCTCGATATACACATGGTTATGCACCACCGGATATCCATACCGCTCATGCACCTCCACATCAATCGCGTCCCCGTTGGTCAGCGCCTCCACCTCCGGCACGGTTGTCCCAAGCCTTGCCATGGATCCCATCTCATACACAAATCCCACATCCGGGTACTCCGGATGCTCCCGGATCAATTGTTTATATTCCGCAAAGCTCATCGGGCGGGACAAAAAATCATTTCCTTCGCCCAGATACAGCTTTTTCATCTGTTTTTCCCGTTCTGTCAGAGTTTCCAGTTTCCGGATCATGTACTGCCCCTTTCAAAACACTTCCCCTGTTTCACACGTATTTCTTTCCTTTAAATAATCCGCATGTAAAAACCGATTCGCTTTCTTCCGCCTGATCCCAAAACTCTGTTCCGTTTTTTTCAACCGCGGCTTCTATATCCTCTGAAGTTCATGCGGAGAATTTTCTCCCGGTTCCGGGCCATTACAGCAGTCCGTACCTCCGTAATCTTCCATTTCCCTCTGCACACACTTTCCCCGCATCCGCAAGTTCCGTGAGCAAAACTCTTGTCCGGGCCGGGCTAAGACCAATATGCGCTGCAATATCCACAGCCTTGCTGCTTCCCTCTGCTGCAAGAAACTTCAAAATAAGTCTCTTATTTTCTCCGGTTTTTGCTGCTTTTCCATGACTGCTTGTTTTTTCTGCTTGTTTTTTCTGCTTGTTTTTTCTGCTTGTTTTTTCTGCTTGTTTTTTCCCACTTATTTTTTCTGCTTCTTTTTTTGTAAATGAGAGCGATAAAATTGTCCGATCCGGATTATACTGCTCCTCTACAATCGGTTTCTCCCAGCCCTGGTTTTCCCATACAGAATAGATATCCGGCACACCGCTTCCTGCACGTTCTCCAATACCGATCATATTAAACATTTTCATCAATGCTTTATTTCTCGGATCAGAAATTCCGCCCTTGAGCATCTGCTCCCGCCCGGTCCGAATATATCCGGGATTTTCCATGATAATCCTGTCGGCGTCTTTTTTAATAACGATTCCCCTGGCCACAAAAAAATCTGTATTTACAAGACAATTGGCAAGCGCCTCACGCAGAGCCTTATGAACAGGAGTATCATCAATTCGAGTAATCCCTTCCAGCTTAAAAGGAACTTTCAAGTCTTTCACTATTTTTGAATACACGCGGAAAAAGAAATCAAACAGATTCCCCGACCAGTCACCTGAACTTGACTGCAGTCGGTCTGTCCATCGTATCGCCGGATCAAGTATCTCCCTGTAATCCAAAAAATATTCTGGATATTCATACAAAATACGGTACTCCTCACCAAACATTAAAAGACCTGCTGCCGTGGGATGCAGCTTTTTATCAGATTTCGCCTTTTTGGCTGCTCCAATCCGTTCCAGATATTCTTCATCAGGCAGACTTTCCCACACATGTTCTGACCGATAGGCAGAATGTCTGTTGCGGTAAGCACGGATCGTTTCCATATCCAGATCACAAATGTCAAAATCCTCCAATACTTTCATGTCCGACGTTTCTTCTGTCTGATCGCGGAGCATCGCCCGTACTTCACTTTTCGTACAGTGATAATCCCCTTCTCCATTCCTTCGGAATGTTCCTCCAAAGAGATCATCGTTGATATAGACAGGCTTAAATTCGCGTGGTGCTCTCGGTACACGGATTACAAGAATTACATCATTGTTTACTTCATAAGATTCTATATCCGTATCCGTGAGAAGATTCGCACTGACCTTCCTGTTATTATTGATTGTATTCCAAAAATCTTTTTTCAGTTTTTCAACATCTTTTAAACCTGTCGTAACAAAGCTACCGTCGTCCTTTTCTATGATACCTAAAATAATCGTACCGCCATGGCAGTTCGACATAGAAGAATAAGTTTCCCAGAGGCTGACCGGCAGGCCGCCCTTTGCTTTTTTAACTTCCAGACGATTATTCTCTCTGTATTTTTCAAAACATCCAATGTCAAACTCCATCGACCAATACACTTCCTTTCCGATTGCAAAGCCCCATGACTGCACACTGTTTATTCAGTTTATCACATATTTGGACCAGTTTCCATAACATTTCCGATCCACTTATTTTTCCCAAACAAAAAAAGTTTCTATCTGGATCAGCCCTGGAACTGCAATCTGTACGGGGAATTTATCGGACGGGAGCTGGTAGAATTTACGAGAAGGTCCTTCCCGCTTTATGTGACCGAATGGGATGTGACCCTCTCCTGCCGGAATTTTTTGAACGAGAGCTGTTACAGGGCGGTGTATCTTTTGAAGAATCTTGTTGCGTGCATGGAGAATGTGGAACTAATGTCATGTTCTGGAAGTTTGGATATGCAGTGTGAATATTTTGACTCCGCACTGCCTCTCAACGGAGGGTTCGGGCTGCTGACGAAAAACGGGATCAAGAAACCTGCCTTCTATGCTTTCACATTTCTGAACCGCATGGGAAAATACCTGCTGGCCAAGGGTGAACATTATCTGGTCACAGCCGATTCCTATAGTGGCTATGCAATCCTCCTGTTCCATTGCTGCCAGCAGAAAAAACAGACTGGAAGCTGGCTGGATTTTATCTGATGTTTGCGCCGCCAGTGCTTGCTGTATTCAATGTGCTCACCTTTACCGTACTCCCCGTGACCGGGGCTTTGAAGGTGGTATTGTGCCTGGTATTTTATATCGGTGCAGGAATGGCATATACCGCAATCTGTATTACATACGGCGGACTGGTCAACCTGATCGCAAGGGATTCCCAGGTGCGTATGAACTATACTTCTGCAAGAGCAATCGGTTCTTCCATCATCTAGTTTGTCCTTTCGACCATCGCAATGCCGCCGGTATTATATTTCAGCAAAAGCGAAAACCCGAATGCACAGGGATATTTTTGGACCACCGTGATCTTCTCGATTGCCATGCTTCCCTGCCTGTGGCTTTGTGCATGGAAATGTAAAGAAACCGTTCATGTGGAAATGCCGGCAGAGCAGAAAAAAGAAAAACGCCCGGTCATCCAGTCCCTGAAGCTGATGTACAAGAACAAAATGCTTCTGATCACCGTTTTCTGCGTATTTATGGGTGCCGCATCCACGATGGCGCGTATCTCGCTTTTGACCTATTATGTAATCTATGTGGTCGGTTCGGCGGCCATGATCGCACCCATCTTTTCGTCCATAACCGCATTGATGTTTGTCGGTTCACTGTGCCTGCCGTGGGCAACCAAGACCTTTGGGAAACGAAACTGGCTGATTATATTGAATACAGTCCAGGTAGCATCTTTCGTACTTCTGTTCCTTGTTCCGGCCAATAACGCGGCCTTTCTGATGGGTGTCAGCATGATCATCGGCTTCACCAGCTCAGGCGCAAACGTTTGTACCGGGATGCTCTCCGACTGTATTGAATACGGCGACTGGAAATATGGAATCCGTGAGGAAGGCCTCACTTACTCCTTCATGAGTTTCGGCGTAAAGCTGGCCTCGGCCCTGACCGGTTCTATCGGCGTGCTTCTTCTGGCCGCAGTGGGATATGTGGCAGGAGTGGACCAGACCGAGGCCACTAAGATGGGGATCAATGCCATCGTGAACCTGCTGCAGGCACTCTGCGTGGTCGTATGTACGGTTCCGCTGTTCTGGTATCATCTGGATAAGAAGAAAATGGATCAGATCCGGATCGAGCTGAACGAGAGGAATGCGGCAAAGAACTGACAAACAGATTTCTGCATCTGTGATCCGTATGGATCTATATCATTCATTTTAAAGAGGCTGTGAAAAAACAGCCCCTTTTCTGTTTTTAACTGGAAGCTATCCGCTTGTATGTCTGCCATGAAAGAGTTAATATTGGAGTATCCAAAAATTATCCGATCAAAATCGTTTTTCCTTCAAAAGCGAATCCATAATGCCGGATATTTTCTTTTGCAACTCCTCGTGCCATTAGTTCTGTATCGTACTTTTTATCCTCAATCTGCTGCAGCGCATTTTCTACCGTTTCATGCAAGTCCTTTTCCTTTATAGGATTAAAAACCTTAAACTCCATGACCACCGCCTGTCCCTGCCTATCCAAAGGCTCCATGACCACATCATATCGCCCAAGGCCGCTCTCCCTGTTGGAAGTGATCCGGTACTGCCCCGCCAGGTCCACCATCAATCCCAATACGAATCCGTGATAAAAGCGTTCAGGTTCCGCATCCTCTGATGGCTTCCTCCCCGTATCAAAGCTGCTGAACGTCTGCAGCGAGATCTGATTCATATACTGATTCATATAATCTATATCATCCGCCAGCAGCGCCTTGATAAAATCATTATAACGGACAGACGTATTCTTGAACCATTTTCGGATCATTTTCCGAAACTCCCTTTTGACCTCAAAATTAGTAAGCGATAACTGATATAGTTCTTCTTCATCCTCATTTTCAGCAATGCTATCCACTTTCAGGTAACCAGATGCCAGAAGCAGGCTCCAGATTGCCTCATTACTTTCGTCAAGCTGGTCAAAGACGATCTCTTCATCCAGCATAGTCGTAATCTCTTTTCCTGCCAGCAGATCTTCCATGGCAATCTTGATATCCGGAGTCCCCTCCCGGATCAGTCTTCCCACCAGCTTATTGGAACTGGTATTCATCCAATAGGTACTGAATTTTTTTCCATCCAGATATTTTGTGATAGACCATGGATTATAGATATCCCTCCTGTTCCCGAACCGGAAACCATTGTACCAGTATCGAACCTTTTCCAGAAATCCGGACATCCCGAACTGCTCCAATGCCCCGGCAACCTCCTCTTCCGTAAAACCAAATGCAGTCTCATATTTTTCTGAGGTCGTGGTTACCACTTCCAGATTGCTGATATCGGAAAATATGGATTCCTTGCTGATCCTGGTAATTCCCGTCATAAGTCCCCGCTCCATATAGGGATTGGTCTTGAAGGTACAGTTAAAAAGACTGCGGATAAAGGATACCAGCTTTTCCCAATATCCATACACATAGGCCTCCTGCAGAGGCGTGTCGTATTCATCCAGAAAAATCAGCACTTTTTTTCCATAATACCGATTCATACAGATTGCCAAACGGTGCAGTGACATGGATGCCACAGCGTCCGACATATCCGGTTTTATAAAATCAAAATATTCCTTCTCCTGCTCATTCAGGGCATTCCCATCCATCAGGAATCTATATTTTGCATAAATGTCTATGATAATCTGAACAATCCCTTCTCTTGCTGTTTCATAAGTATCCCCTTTCATCCCTGCAAAACTCAGAAAGAGTACAGGCCAGGTGCCCTGAAGCCGACGGTATGCTTCCTCATTCCAGATGGACAGCCCTTCAAACAGCTCCCCCCTGCCTGCAATCTGGTTGGAAAAAAAAGCCTCCATCATACTCAGATTCAATGTCTTTCCAAAACGGCGCGGACGGGTCAGCAGGGTGACAGCATCGCCATATTCCCACCATTCCTTTATAAAGCTTGTCTTATCGATGTAGAAATAATGGTGGCTTCTGATATAAGTAAAATCCTGAGCTCCGATTGAAATAACAGGTCTCATGCCGCCCTCCTTTTCTGCGAATCAATAGCATCATAATCTGTCACCATTTTCCGCCAGAAAATTGATGACCTGCTTGCGCATCAGCGCAATTCATTATATCACGATATGCATACCAGTACAACGAATAAAAACCACAGCCAGAACAAACCGACTGTACTGTTAAGAAAGTGAAAATCTGTATAAAACCAGGTTAAATATGATATAATCATTAGGGCGCTTAGAATGGCAACATTTCCCGACAGCGCCTTTTTCCTATACAGCCTTCAAAACATAAATCCTCGAATCAAAATCACATCCCGGCTTTATATCCCCAATGACCTCCCCGGAAGACGAATCCGACGTGAGCAGCCCTAGTACATCATTGCATTAATAACTGAGTAAATAGTGCCCGCTGTTCACACCATCGCTGCGTTGGAGTCAGTCAACGATGCTACCAGCATCGCCTCCCTCCTCCGTCTTGCGCTACTGTAAACATCAGACGCTATTTACTTCAGAATTAGTGCAATGATGTACTAGGTTCATCAGTTCATCTCCATAATAGCCCCTTCCCGCCGACGCATCCTCATAATACAGCTCCGGCGCAAGCCCTTTCAGCCGTATGCGGGCATAAGGCGCGTTCACCCGGTTCATCATACGGTACCAGCCTACCAGCGCTACCTTCTGATCTTCACTTACCGTCATCCAGGCGGTCATATTATGCTCAAAGGGACTGCTCAGACGGTAAAATGTGCCGAACTGCAGGAGCAGGCGGTACTCCTTCATAAAACGGATCTGCTTTTTCACTTCTTCCTGTTCTTCCCCTGTCAGCCTGTTCAAGTCCAATTCATATCCAAATGTTCCAAAAAAAGCGACGTTTGCGCGTGTATAAAGGGGCGTGCTCCGGTTTACCTGGTGATTTGGGACAACAGATACATGGCTTCCGATGCTGCTGACCGGATAGCAGTATGTGGTGCCGTATTGTATCTTGAGGCGCTCCGCCGCGTCTGTGTTGTCACTGGCCCATGCCTGCGGCGCGTAATAGAGCATGCCGGGATCAAAGCGCCCTCCCCCGCTGGCGCAGGATTCAAACAAGATCTGGGGAAATTCCCGGGTCAGCCGATCATACAGATCATAGACCCCCAGTATATAACGGTGGAACACCTCCCCCTGCCTGTCTGCCGGAAGGGCGGGTGAATAACACTCGGTAATGCTCCGGTTCATATCCCATTTTATATATGAAATCCGGGATTCCCGCAATATTTCAGACATCATCTCATAAATTCGGCTTACCACCTCCGGACGGGAATAGTCCAGTACATACTGATACCGTCCGTGGGAACTGCTTCTGCCCGGAACATGGAGGATCCAGTCCGGATGCTCCCGATAAAGTCCGGAATCCTTATTGACCATTTCCGGCTCAAACCACAGTCCGAACTTCATACCAAGGTTCTCGATCTTTTTTCTCATAGCTTAACTCCTCCTTTTTGTATTTATAAGATTGCATTTCCAGTATTATTATAAAGATTTAGATTTGCTTTCGGAATGAAATAATGGGAACAAATTATGGTATTTTGAACATAGAAAAATGAATCCTGATATGGAAAAATAAGGCGTAAAGCTGGCCTTGGCCCTGAGAGGCTGTGATAAACCAGCCCCTTTTCTGTTTTTATTTACAAAGTTCTTGAGGTAAAGTCTCCTTACGGGAAAAAAATCCAGCTGTGCGGTTAGAGGATCCAAGGATCATCCGATCAAAACTTTTTTCCCGTCGAACGCGAACCCATATCTTCGGATCCGCTCCGGCGGAATCCCCTTTGCTTCCAGATCCGCAGCATAGCGCATCCGGTCGATCTGATCCAATGCTTCTGCCGCGGCGTCCTCCAGAGTCTGCTTCTTTCTTGCGCTGCAGACCTTGAATTCGATGATCACCGCATCTTCCGAAGGTCCAAGAGGCTCCAGCATCACATCATATCTTCCGAAGCCGCTCTCCCGGTTGGAGGTGATCCGGTATTTGTCTGACAGCTCCACGAGCAGTCCCAGCACAAAACCGTGATAAAAACGTTCCGGTTCTGCCTCCCCGGAAGGATTTTTCCCGGTATCGAAATAACTGAACGTTGCGGAAACCACCCGATTGATATAGGTATTCATGGCATCCACATCCCCCAGCAGAAGCGCTTTGATAAACGTGTTATATGCGGAGGCAGAAGCGGGCTGCCTGAACCATTCGGCCACCATCCGCCTGAACATCGCAGTTACTTCCCAATTGGTCAGCTTTAATTCGCATTCCGGGTATCCGCTGTCAGAAAACTCAAACTCCTCTACCCGCAGATAGCCGCTTGCCAGCAGCAGGCTCCAAACCGCATTTTCATCGGCATCCAGCATACTGAATACGACCTGCTCATCAATCTGTGCATGAAGCAGCCTGCCGGAAAGCAGATCCTCCATGGCGATCTTTAAATCCGGGCTCCCTTCCCGGATCAGCTTCCCCACCAGGCTGTTGCTGCTGGTGTTTGCCCAGTATGGAGAGAAACGGCGTTTGTCCAGATAATTGATGATAGACCAGGGATTGTAGATGTCTGACTTGTTACCAAAGGTAAAGCCGTCATACCAGTGCCGCACCTGTTCCCTCTGCTCATACAGACCGTATTCTTTCAGGGCTTCCCATACCTCCTCCTGCGTGAAACCGAAGGAATCCTCGTATTTTTCGGAGGTCGTAGTCACTACCTCTAAATTGTTCAGATCAGAAAAAACAGATTCCTTGCTGACCCGCGTGATCCCCGTCATCAACGCCCGTTCCAGATAAGGGTTAGACTTAAATGTAGAATGGAACAGATTTCTCATAAAAGAAATCAGCTCATCCCAATATCCGCCCACATAGGCTTCCTGCATGGGCGTGTCGTATTCATCCAAAAGAATGATGACCTTTTTTCCGTAATAGCGCATCAGATAATCGGAAAGATTGGACAGCGCTTCGGATGCGAGATAATCTTCCATGTCAGCATTTACTTCATGGTAAATGCTTTTTTCCTTCTCATTTAATAATCCGCTTTCCAGCAGAAAATCATATCGATTATATAGATTAGTAATAAGCTGGCAGATCTTCTTCCTTGCATTCTGAAAGGATGTTTCTTTCACCTTTGCAAAACTTAAGAAGATCACCGGCCAGGTTCCCTGCAGCCTCCGGTACGTTTCCTCTTCCCAGATCGCAAGCCCCTGGAACAAACTGTTTCTATCGGTATGGGGCAGATCTGCCTCGGAGTCGGAATCCATCCGGATGGCCGTCCCGTCCGCCCCGCCGGGGTGTGACGCAAGCAAGGATCTCTGGGTATATTCTACAGAGAAGAAATGCTCCACCATACTCAGGTTCAGCGTTTTCCCGAAACGTCTGGGGCGGGTGATCAAGGTGACATCATCATCGTTTTCCCACCATTCTTTAATAAACTTTGTTTTGTCCACATAAAAATTATTCTTTCTGATCAATTTTTCAAAATCCTGGTGACCGATCCCAACTGTCCTGGACATAAATGCACCTCCCGTTTTTCCACAGTTCCTAAGCCAAATGCCCCGCAGCAAGCTGCGGGGCACCCTGATTTATCGTTACTCTTTTATTTCATCAATGTCTGTCAGATTGACACCCGCTACCTGCAAAATAGCTTTTAAAGATAAATAATCTTTTTTTAAACTTGCATATGTTTTCTCAGCATTTTCTTCTTTCGCTATTAACATATGCCGTTGAACTTTTTGAAACTGTTCAACCGCGTCTTTAGCAATCTCAACAGAATTTGGCATAGAACCGCCTCCCTTCCATAATGAAAATACCGTCTTGTGATATCCTCATTATATCAAAAGGCAATTTGCGTGTAAAGTCTTAAACGCTTTAATGCTTCCTAAACTTCCCAACCTTCGTCAGCCTGTTCGGCAGCTTCGGTACCTTGCCGGTAGTCTGCACAATTGCGTCCTCCGGACATACTTCCATACATTTCCCGCACTTGGTACAGTCAAAGTCATCAATCATATGGATATATTTTGCCTTTCCTTCGATACAATCCTTCGGACATACATCCACACATTCCTCACACCCGCTGCACAGCTTGGGATCAATGTAAATATTGACAAACGAAGCACACACGCCTGCCGGGCAGTTTTTCTTCTTGATATGCGCCTCATATTCCTTGCCGAACAGTTCTGTGGTCGTCAGCGCGATCTCTGCGGATACCTGCCCCATGCTGCAGGGCGTGGAGCAGCACATGGCCTCCCCGATCTCTTTGGTCAGATCCAGAAATTCCATCTTCCCTCTGCCCTCCGCAGTCTCCTTCTGCATATACTGCAGCTGGATCAGCCCTTCCCGGCAGAACACGCATTTTCCGCAGCTCTGCTTCCTGGAGGCGGTCAGCTTCTTCTCCGTCTCTGCCACGATACAATCCTTCTCTGTCAGCACCCGAATCACGCCGTTTGCGATCCCGGCCTCTGCCACAGTCAATTGCGCATCCTCCGGCTGGTGGAGCCGATATCCCAGAAGTAGCGCTTTCGCCCCTTCCGTGTCCGCCAGATCCGCTATCTTCGTATCCGCAGCCACCTTCTTCACTTCCACGCCGTTGACCGACACATACACGCCGGGCGTATAAGCATCCGAAAATGCATCCGCCAGGTCTGCGCAGGTCACGATGTGGAGCAGCGCATTTCCTTTATTTTCACGGATATTCAAAAATTCCGCCTTCACTTCGGCCTGGTATTTTGCCGCCGTATCCGCCAGGGATTCTGCCAGTGCAGTCTCCGCCTCCGGCACGTACAATACCATCTTCTCTGTCCCCAGCGCATAGGCTGCGATTGCCAGCCCTTCAAAAATCTTCTCCGGGTCATTTTTCAGTACTTCCAGCAGCACCTGGTCTGTGTCTGCGTTGTTCAGCGCAGCGACAGCCGCAAGATCCGTTCCCTCCTCCACGTTTTCCGCAAGGGCCGCGTCGAAATGGGCGGTAAGAGGGCCGGCATGGATTCCGGATTCCTGGATCTCAAGCGCTGCGATCTTTTTCAGCACATCTTCCCTGCTCATTGTTTTTGCATGTTCCAAAGCACCCATCACTCTACGCCTCCTTACTCTCTGAAAAATCGCCCCACAGGCTCGGTTTGGAAATCTTCAGGCGCAGGTCGCACTGCAGGCAGCGCCCCGCCTCCGCACAGATATCCCCGTCGCAGATCCCATGGTCAAACAAATTGAAATTGTCGCTTCTCTTCTCCGGTCCGTCCACCTGTGTATGCTTTTTCTCCAGGTATCCGAAGCCCGGGCACTGTCCGATGAAGGGATCTGCCTCCTGTACCGGAGCAAGCACCTCGGAAATGTCTCCGTCGCCGCCTAAGTACCTGTCTACCTCACTGGCCGCCTCCCGTCCGGACTGAATCGCCATGATCACGGATTTTGTACCGTAAATGGCATCGCCTGCCGCAAAAATGCCTTCCACCGAGGTAGCTTTATTGGTTTCCATATCCTTTACCGCAATGGAATTGGCTCTTCCCAGCTCCAGCCCGGCTTCTTCCGTGATGTCCGGCCTCTGGCCCACCGCGAAAATAACCGTATCGCCTTCGATATGATGCTCGCTGCCCTCTTCCTTCTGGATGATGGCACGGCGGTTCTCGTCAAAGGTAAAGGATTCCACGTTCATAAAATCTACGCCGGTCACATGGTCCGTCCCTGTGATCCGCTCAAAGGTCTGCGCCGGATGTACGAAGATGCCTTCCTCCTGGGCCTGCTCAATTTCTTCATCATCGGCTGTCATCACGTCCCTTGCCTCCAGGCAGGCCAGATGGATCTCCTCTGCGCCCAGACGTTTCGCCGTCCTCGCACAGTCAAATGCCACGTTTCCGCCGCCCAGTACGATGATCCGCTTTCCGATGCCGGTTTCCTTTCCCATGCTTGCATTGCGCAGGAAATCCGCGTTCAGCACCACGCCCTCCAGGTCATTTCCTTCCATGGGAAGCCGAACCCCTTTGTGTCCGCCGATGGTCATCAGCACCGCGTCGTATTCCTTGAGCAGGTCAACCGGCTTTTCCACCTTTGTATTCACTTCGATCTTTACGCCTGCCGCTTCGATCACTGCCGCTTCCTCCGCAATGATCTCCCTGGGCAGACGGTAGGACGGGATTCCGTAAGACATCATGCCGCCGACCGTGGGGAGCGCTTCCTTTAAGGTCACCGTATGGCCCTGCTTGCGCAGGTAATATGCCGCTGTCAGTCCGGCCGGGCCGCCGCCCACCACACAGACCTTCTTTCCGGTATCCGCAAGCTGCTTGCCTTTTCCCTTCCAGCATGAGCCGGTGTCATGGTCTGCCGCATACCGCTTGATATCCCGGATGGACATCGCTTCGCTGACTTCTTTTCTCTTGCATTCCAGCTCACATACATGGGTACAGATGTATCCCAAAGCACGGGGGAACGGCACCTTCTCACGGATAACCGCAGCCGCCTCGTCGTATTCCCCGTTTTTCACATGGCGGATATAGCGTGGGATGTCGGTATGGGCCGGACATGCGTGACGGCACGGAACTACCGCATCCTCTTTCTTCACTTCCGAATTGATCACCTTGTCGCGGATGGTTCCTGTGGGACAGACTTCCGCGCATGCGCCGCAGAACCGGCAGTCCGCATCCTTTAAAAGCTTATTATGCAGCGTCCCTACATAGGTCTCCAATTCCTTCTTCTGGTACTGCAGAACCTTGACTCCACGCAGCTCGTTGCAGGCACGCACACAGCGGCCGCAGAGCACGCAGCGGTTCATATCATGGAGGATCAGCGGGTTGCCTTCCTCCGCCTTGAATCCTTTGGTGCGCAGTTTCAGTCTTCCGGTCTTGGGGCCGATATACTGGATCAGCATCTGCAGCTCGCAGTTGCCGTACTTCGGACAGGTGGAGCAGTCCTCCGGATGCCCTGCCAGCAGAAGCTCCAGCGCCAGCATACGGAGACGCTCGATCTCCGGTGTCTTTGTCCGGATGATCATTCCATCCTTTGCTTTCAGTGTACAGGACGTCACCACGCCCTCCTGGCCTTCCACCTCCACGATGCACATCCGGCAGGAACCCAGCGGGTTCAAGTCCTTGTGATGGCATAAGTGGGGGATATAGATGCCGTTTTCCAGGGCCGCGTCCAATACATTCTTGTTGTCCGGTACTTCCAGGCGGATCCCGTCAATTGTTATGACTGCCATGTCAATCTCCTCCTCTTTATTTCCAGTAATTCCCTTCTCTTTCTCCTGATTGGCTTCATCTAACCTAAAAGTCTGCCGCCGGCAGCCTTTCCCTTTCCGATTCGGCGGGCTCAAAACAAAAGCCGCACACATCCATACATCCCTGCGTCATTTCCCAGGGTTGCCAGGGCGATCTCCGTCCCTTCGCTGGCATGGAACGCCTTCTCCACAAAATGTTTTTTGATTCCTTCTATTAAAAAAGCGCCTGCCTTCGACACACCGCCGCCCACAACAAAGATCTCCGGGTCAGCCACACAGGAAATACTTGACATCGCCGTCGCAAGTATGCCGCAGAGCTGATCTGTCAGTTCTAAAGCCACGGTGTCTCCCTCTTTCGCCGCGTCAAAAATATCCTTTGCGGTCAGCGGCCGGATGTCACTCAGCTTTGTCTCCCTCGTCTCGCCGGAGAGCTTTTCCTGCGCCATCCGCACGATTCCGGTGGCGGAAGCGTACTGCTCCAGATGCCCTTTCTTTCCGCATCCGCAGGTTTGCGTTTCATCCTCCCGCATGAGGATGTGTCCGATCTCTCCGCCGGCCCCGTGATGGCCTGCCACGATCCTGCCGCCTATGATGATGCCGCCGCCCACGCCGGTTCCCAGGGTGATCATCACCACATCCTCATGGCCTTTTCCGCCGCCCTGCCACATCTCGCCCAGGGCCGCCACATTGGCGTCGTTGCCCGCCTTTACCAGAAGGCCGGTTTTCTTATACAGCTCTGTCTCCACATTGAAAATATCCCAGCCCAGGTTGACGCATTTATAAACCGTCCCGTCGCTTCCCACCGGGCCTGGAACCCCAAGTCCGATCCCCTGGACGTCCTCTTTTTTGATCCCTTTTTCCTGGAGCTTTCCCAGAACCTCCGCAGCCACGTCATCTAAAATCGAAGCGCCTCCGTTTTCCGTATTCGTTTTGATTTCCCATTTTTCCAGAACGGTTCCGCTCATGTCGAAAAAACCAATCTTGCAGGTGGTTCCTCCGATATCCACACCAAATCCATATTGTTTCATATTTTTATGTACTCCTTTGTTTGTGTCACTGTCCGCGCTTTACGCGGGAACGTATTGCAGCTATCAGAGTCAGAATCCCAAGCAGCAGCATACCGAAACATGCGACCCGGAACTGATTCACCGCAGAATTTTCACCCAGCAGGATGGATGCCGTATTTCCCAGGACTGCCGGAGCAATCAGCCCGCCGATACCGCCGATGATTGAAAACACACTGCTTGCCTTTGCGACTGCGTTGGGTTCTACGGAAACCGAGATCTGCATAGACGCCCCCGCCATAAAGCAGCTCAGGGAAACCCCGCAGAGAGCGCTTGCGATATAAACTCCCGCCATTCCCGGCAGTACCAGCAGCGCTCCGTACCCTGCCGCCGCGCTGAGGATCGAGCCTGCCACCGTATACTGTTTCAGCAGTCCGGAAATCTTCGCAAAAAATGCGCCGCACATTAACGCGAAAACGGCATTGATCGTAGTCACGGCCCCGGTAACCGTGGTATCTTCTGTGATATTCTGCAGAATATAAATACCCACGTTCATACTGTACGCATTGATAAACAACGTATGGGCAAAAGAGGAAAAGGAAAGCGCATACACTTTTGCGTTCAGCTTCATCTCGGAAGCCTTTTCTATTTTCACAGGTGGCGTTTCTTCCAGAAGAAACTGTACGGCGCCCCAGGAAATAAACGCAATGAGATATGCCAGATAAAAGTAACGGAAGCTGATTCCGGAAAGCATGCCTCCCAGCAAATTGCCCGCCATGGTACCGACTCCCATGCCGACTACATGCAGTCCCATGTAGCCCGCTCTCTCCTGCTCCTCAAATAACTCTGAAATGATTGCCGTATTCATCGGCCCCATGATTCCAAATCCGAATCCGATCAAAAGCCTGGATAAAAACAGCACCCAGAACTGTTCCGAGAAAAACGGCACAATGCCGCAGAAGCCGATGATCAAAAGCCCCAGCAGCACGATCTTTTTCTTGCTGGCCTTCGTCGTCCACCAGCCGATCAAAAGGGAGCCGAGCATCAGCAGCAGATACGGCAGCGTCTGCAGAAGCTGCACCATACTGGTTCCATACTGGTGATACTTCTCGTTTAAGACTCCAAGTATCGGAGAAATGCCTGTGATATTCAGTCCAAATGCAAACGCGATCAAAAATATGCTGACCGCTGTTCTGATTTTTCTGCTCCGTTCCATCCTCTGCTCCCCTCCTTTTTTGTACTTAAAATTACAGTCATACAGAAAACCTGCACAGTCTGTTTTTTCATACTTCTGCCATGCTGAACCATGATGTATATGGGGCGCATCACCCGCAGGGCTGCAGCACATCCCAGTGCTCCGCCAGCATTCCATCCTCCAGCCGATATATGTCTACCACACGGCATTTTGTATTTCCCTGGGGATCTACATTTTTCAGATAGACCGCAATCTTGTCCTTCTCCGCAATCATCATCTGGATATTCAGCCGAAACTCCGGATGCTCCGCAAATTTTTCACCGAATGCACGCTTTAAAGCTTCCCGGCCCTGATCCACGCCCGGATTGTGCTGGATGTAATCCTCCCTCACATATTTGTCTGCGGATTCTACAATATGGTCATTGAAAAATTCCTGGTAAAAATTACGGATCACTTCTTTATTTTTTTCTTCCATTGTGTCATCCCTCCATGGCCAAATTATCGGATGATCTTATAATAATCCGGTTTCCGTTTGATGGGCTCCGGGAAACCGTTGGCAGGATATCCAAGGATACAGGAGCCGACTCCGATGTATTCTCCTTCGTATCCGGCTTCCTTCAAAAGCTCCTTTCCCAGCTCCGTTTCAAATGTTTCCCGAATCCGGTTGATCCAACGGGAACCCAGGCCAAGCGCGTATGCCGCGTTGAACATATTTCCCAGGCACAGGCTTCCGTCCTGTACTGCGTCGGGCGCGTTCTTGTCCGCCAGCACCAGTATGATGGTCGGCGCTCCGTAGAACACGTCAAATCCCTCCGGAGCCCCGGCGATTTCCGCATTGAGCCTGCAAAGCTTCTGAATCCATTCTTTATTCTGCACCGCGATAAATACCGGGGACTGCCTGTTGCCGCCGGAAGGGGCGTTCATTCCCGCTTCCAGCACGGCTGTCAGTTCCTCATCTGTAATCTGTTCCGCTTTATACTCTTTTACGCTTCTGCGGTTCTGAATATCTGATACGGTCTCTCTCATATATCCTCCTTTTTCCTCTCGAACAGCAGACCTCAAACCCGTCTGCTCGCAGACTATCCGCTGCATTTGCAGCTCCTGTTTGAGGTTGTTGGGCTATCCGCCCAATAACAATATGAAAAATCAGCCTTTTGCAAGTAAACTTGCACAGTCTGCTTTTTCATATTGCTGCTGTTCTGATTATTCTTCCACATATTCCGCCGCGCTCATTCCCGCGATACGTCCGGTATTTACCGCATATCCCATGGAATTTCCCGGAAGCAGGAACATATAGCTGTCGTCGTAAATGTTGCAGGAATCCGCGCCTGCCGCGTAAAGTCCCGGAACCGGCTCAAAATCCTTGTCGCATGCTTCACAGTTTTCATTGATGCGGATGCCGCCTACGGTTCCGTATCCGCCCGGGCAGATCTTCGCACAGTAGTAAGGAGCCTTCACCAATGGCCGCAGATATTTCTTCGGCTTGAAAAATTCCTCATCCACGCTGTCGCAGTAATCGTTGTATTCGTCCACTGTATCCACCAGATTGTCCACATCGATCCCCGCCAGCTCTGCCAGTTCTTCGATGGTATCTGCCACAACAAGGCCGGTATTTCCGTTTTCCCGGGCCATCTTTACGCCTTCAATAAAGTCGGATACATCCGGGTCCGGACGGACAAGGCTTACATTGTCTACGCCGTTCTTCATGTAATATCTTACAATGGAAGAATCCACGATGCTAAACCCACTGCGCTCCTTCTGATGGGAAACCGCGTTGGACAGGTAGGTTGTATTCTGCATATGGTCCTCGTTCATAAAACGCTTGCCGAATTTATTGACCAGAAGGTTGGGCTGTGAGAAGATATTGGAAACACTTCCCGGAAGGTCTTCCACGCCTACCACGCTTGCGGCCTGCTCGATCCGCACCGGAAGCTTGTCAGCGCCTGCCTCCCATGCCATCTTAAGTCCGTCGCCCATGATGCCCGGGATTGCGAAGTTAAACATGTCTTTTCCGTGGATATAACCTGTTTCCTCCTTGATAAAATCCGGATTGCAGCCCGCTCCGCCGGTGCAGATGATGGCAGCTTTACATGCAACATGGACTTCATTTCCGTCCTTGTCTGTCGCCAGGACACCTGCTACCTTTCCGTCCTCCATGATGATCTTCTTCGCCGGAGTTTCCAGAAGCACCTTCACACCCAGCTCCTGGGCCCTTGCGTACAATGCCTTGTTCATAAAGGAAGCGGCTCTCGGTCCGATGCCGGTGTCAGTCTTTACGATATGCCAGGTAGGCTCTGACTTCGGGAAATAGCGGAACGCGCCTTCAAATTCCACACCCATGTCCTCCAGCCACTCAATGGTCTCCGCCGACTGCTCAAAATACCGTTTTACCAGTCTTGCGTCTACATTATAATGTGTATATTCCATAAACATGTCGAACGCCTTTTCTACCGAAACGTCCTGCATGTTCTGCTTCTGATATCTGGTTCCGATTCCCAGCGGTCCCATCCCCATGTTCGCCGCTCCGCCGACTGCCGCCGCCTTCTCCAGAACGATCACTTCTGCTCCGTCCTCCGCTGCCTGCACTGCCGCTGACAATCCGGATGGTCCTGCTGCGATTACACAAACCTGTGCTTCATAATTTGCCATAAGTTTTTACCTCACTTTTCCTCGTTTTTTGTTCTATATCTTTAACTTGATACTATTTTATCGTTTTTTTTGTCCATCCAATACTATGATTTAAACCAAAAACGCGGTTTTTTTTGTCCTGAACTCCCTGTTTTTATATTCAGGTGACAAAAAAGCATATATTATTTTTGTTCTGCGGCTTAAAAAAGCTGCCGCACCGGAGGTTGAACACTGTATCTCCAATGCGGCAGCTTTTTAAGCTGGCTCCATATTTTATTTATCCTGCCCCTGCCAATATAAATAGCACTTTTCAATCAATATTTATACAATTCCACATACAGACATTCCGGCATATCTCCCAGCTTCAGCGCCATCTGCTCATCTCCATTCAGTATCCGCCCCGGCTTCCACCGGCCGTTTTCAATCTCCCCTTCTTCCAGCCGCAGGAAATTGACCTTCACATTTTCCCCGGCTTTCGCCTGGAACGTAAGCGTACTCATCATTCCCACGATCAAAAACTGATTCTCTGCCAGCTCATACACCATCCCCGCCCCCAGCGGCTTTGCCGTCATGCGGGGCGCATACGCCACGGCAAGGTCGTACTTCTCAAACCGGAAAAACGCTCCATAATCTGTCTCCGACTTCCTGCACCAGCTTTGCAGATGTTTTGTCCCCCGGTGCTTCAGGTACAGCGGCTTCATCTGTTCCATCAGGCCATACGTCCTGCTCAGATATTCCTTGCTCCCCTCAATCTCAAATGCGGAGGGATCTATATTCAAAGCGGCCATTACCTCCATGGGCGGCCTGTCCACCGCCTCCGGCGGCAGCCCCAGTTCTTCCGCCCCAAACGGAGAATAACCGATCGCGTTGTGTTTCCCAAACGCATACATGCAGTAAGACGATGTCACTGCGTCTTTCCTGACCTCCGGGACAAACAGCGGATTTCCCTCATAACTATATGCATCCATCACATCCGCAACATAGGGCACATAGATATCCGGCGCCAGGGTGAACAATGAGGGCGCCGCCAGCTTCCAGATCCGGTGTACCTCCCGAATGGGGCCGCCGGATGGATAAGAGCCTGCGTACCAGGGGTACTGTTTCAGCCATGCGTTGGTATAGCAGGGAAGCGGATATTCCTTCTGTCCGGCCCGTGTGATCTTCTCAACTGCCTTTGCAAAATGATATGCCATAAAATATTCTTCCGCATCCGCTCCAAAAGCCGCCTTCCAATCTCCCGAAACACCGTACTCCCCCGCCAGCTCTGCCGGAATTTCCCGGGCAAATGCCTCTCTTGCCGCCGGGCTGTAATCACAGGCTGTTCCCAGCAGGCCGATCTCATTTTCCACCTGCATGATCATAACCGTAGACTCCTCCTCGTCAATCTCCCGGATATGCGCCATGATCTTTGAAAACGCCCGCGCGTCCTTTTCCACTGCGGCTTCGCAGAGCGGTGAGATCGTATTCAGCTTTTCCCCGCTTACCTTTTCCGCCCGGAAATAAGCCTCGGTATCCTGCTTCATCCATGCAGGCACATACATGGATTCACTGTTTTTCCACAGTCCGAACCATAAAAAGATCAGATGTATATTCCGTTTTCTCGCCTGTCCGATCAGCCCGTCCAGAAGTCCGAACTGATATCTGCCTTCCTCCGGTTCGATGGTTTCCCAGTATAAAGGTACGATCAGAGAATTCATGTTCAGTCCTTCCAGATTGCTCCATACATGCCGCTCCATGTATTCCAGGCTGCTGGCGCTGGAATTGTGGATCTCTCCGCCAAGCACAAAGAACGGTTCCCCTTTTACATATAATGTAGGGATTCCATTGTCATTTCTAATCTGCGGGATGTGGTTCATTGTTTTGTCCTCCTGATATTTGATTTCTATTTTTTCTGCCCTTATTATATCTCTGCTTGACATATGATCTCAATCTTAATATCATAATATTTGTATAACAATTTTAATATTAGTCCACTGCTCCTAAAACATTGTCATTGTATACAGAATCCACACTGCATTCCAAGTATCACGAGGTGCCCCTATGATTTACCAGATCCACAATTCCCCAGACCAGTACACCCTCCCCCTGGCCCTTCACCTGTTCGGCATCAACCATCAACAGGAACCGATCCGCCGCCCTCATGGGATGCTCTGTTACCAGTGGTTCTACTGCGTCAATGGCCGGGGAGAATTTATCGTAAATAACCAGCGATCCATCATCTCCGAAGGCCAGGGGCTTCTGATCTATCCCCAGGTTTCCCATATCTATCAGGCCCTGACCCCTGACTGGACCGTGCATTTCTTCGGTTTTGGCGGTTCTTTGTGCCAGGAAGTCCTGACGGTTCTGCAGATGCACGAAACCGGAGTATACCATTTTTCCCGGCCGGAGGTTTTTATTGACCATATCCGGCGGCTCCATGAGCTCCATCAAAAAAAGTGCTCCGGAAAGACACGGGAATATTCCAAGGCGTGCTATGCGTTTCTCCTGGATCTGTCCTCATGCATCACACGGATCAATCCCTCTTCTTATGTGGATACGGATGATCTGATCACAGCGGTTATATTCTATATGGAGCAGCATTATGGCAGAGATATTTCATTAGAGGAGCTTGCAGGAGTGGTTGGATTGTCCAAAGAATATCTATGTACCCTGTTCAAAAAGACCATGAAACAGACGGTCATGCAATATCTCCTGACCATCCGCATCAGCCAGGCCCGTACACTTTTGATCCGGTTTCCTGAGAAAAAGGTGCAGGAGATCGCGAAGCTGTGCGGTTTTGAAAGCCCCAGCTATTTTGGGAAAAAATTCAAACAGGAGACCGGGATGACTCCGGATGCTTTTCGGAAGAGGCTTGGATAAATTTTATATTTCTCAGCCATGCGTAAAACGAAAACAGGGGATTCGCTCGGTGCCGCGTCACACCAGGCGAATCCCCATTCTCAAAAGTCAATATCATTTTATCCGAATATACCGAACAGGCCCTTTTTCTTGGCCTTAGCAGACTTTTTGGCTGCCGGACGGTCGTCATATCTGCTTCTGGACTGGCCGCGGTGATATTTGACCGCCTTCTGCAGCTGATAGGCAGCTTCCTTGTCTACACAGAAGCTGAGCGGTACGTCAATGTCCCGGAATCTGTAACGAAGTCTTTCGAACTCACGATCGCTGATATCCTTGGAGCCTTCAAGGGTGCGGCCTTCAAACATTTCATCGAGGATACCTCTGATCTTGATATACTTCGCCGGATTGTCTGAAAGCAACTTCCCTACCTGTTCATTCATTTCTTTTTGATCCATACTTACTCCTTTCCAAAACGGTACGGTGGGTAAAAAGACTACTCAATATTCAGTGTAATATAGAACATAGGGAATTGCAATAGTAGATCCATGGTTATGTTCCCATTTTATGCAGGAATTGTAAACGTGAGCAGCATCACACCCGCAATGAATACTTTGATTACCAAAAATCCATTTTCAATGCTGAAATAGCGGCTCAAAATTTTGACAGACGAATCATCTATAGTAAACAACATAAATCAAAAAACCGAAAATCACCTTCTAGCCTTTCACTGCCCCACCAGTCAGCCCTTCTACAATCTGGGATGAGAATACAAAATAAATAATAATGATTGGTATCAGGGTAATAACAACGGCTGCCATGGATTCACTCATGTATTTGGTAAACTGTCCTACATAGCGATAAATAGCCAGTGTGAGCGTCGTTACATTTTTATTTCCTAAAAGCACCATCGGCATGTAAAAGTCATTCCACTGCCCAATTGCAGTGATCAATGCCATAGTAAATATAACCGGCTTTGTGATCGGCAGAATAATCTTAAAGAACAACCGTAAGTCACTGCATCCGTCCAGCCTGGCAGATTCTTCCAATGCCGCCGGGATTGTCCGGAAAAATTTCTGAAAAATCAAATTGAAAAACACACGCAATGCTTCTGTCCATCCCCCGTCCATATGGTACAGAGCATAATAATTGACTGCCAATGTACCTGCAGCAGCCAACATTGCCGCCCAGATACAAGAGCATTTTTTAGATTCTCCCGAAACGCTTTAAAAAATGTTTTCAAAATATCCGGTTAAGGTATCCATCATAATGAAACAGGCTGTTCATACATTTTTCCTCCAAGGCTTTTTCTGAATTATATACCTTTACAGCAGAGAAAAAACTGTAAAATTTTATAAAAATGATTCATTTTTTTATCTAATTGGGTTAATAAGGTAATTCACAGAAATAATTCTTTCACGCGGTAATGCCATGCGCAAAAAGGGGTTGCCAAAGCAGGCAGCCCCTTTTATAGTTACAGCAACGTGTAGGTACGTTTTGTATATCCGGTTTTTATCGGAAATATAGAATATTTTATTTATTGTCAGAAACATAAGTCTGAATTTTCCCAATTTGAACTCAATCCATCCTGTCCCCGCTATTCCCGGCCCTTTTTTCCCTCATGAAAAAATACGCCCATGCCGCCGCTATCGGAACCGCGCAGATCCAGTACATGATCCCATATCCGACGCTCTGTGCCACCGCCCCGCCCAGCATCGGCCCCACAGCCTGTCCCAGATCTCCACCGATATAAATGGTACTGGACGCCACTCCCCTGCGTTCTGGTCTCACCATCCGAAGCCCTTCGGTCTGGATCGCAGGCTGGGACATGCCCTGGGCAAATGCTTTGACTACGGCAGCCGCCAACAGCATCTGCAATGTATCTGCCCCGCCGATCAAAACCAGCGCAAAAATCCCGCATACAAACGCCGGATACAGATTCTGTTTTAACGTCCACCTGTTCATATTCCGTGCCAGGATAATCCGTGAAAAAATCAGTACCGCCGCATTCAGCGTAAAATGCCAGCTTACTCCCTCAATCCCCTGCTGCATTGCAAATACAACAAGGAATGCGCTGACTACCCCGTTCATCATGGTAAATGCCGCATTCACTCCTGCCAGCCCGAGCAGCTTCGGCTCTACGAACTGCCCGAAAGACAGCCACCGTGTTTCCCGCTTCCCTCTGTCCGGTGTTTCTGCACGGGATACCCTTGGGGCCATTGCCGGATGCGTTCCGCCTGTACTCCCGGGATGTAGATTACAGGATCCCCCTTGTGTATATTCATAAGGAAACAGCACCGTCGCGATCCCTGCCAGAAACAGAACCGCCGCACTGATCAGCAGGCAATACAGATATCCCAGTGTTTCACTCAGCCAGATCCCGATCCCCGGTCCCACAGCCATGGATGCCACCGACATCACGCCGTAGTAGCTGACCGCCTCGCCCAGCCGGGCCTCCGGCACACTTTCGCTGACCAGCACAAGGCTTGCCGTACTGGAAATCCCAAACGCGATCCCATGAATCCCCCGGAAAAACAAGATCACAAAAATATTCGGGACCAAAGAGTACAAAAGCAGTGATACCGCCATCAGCATCGTAAACCCGCTCATCAGCATTTTCCGGTTCATCCGGTCTGACATCATGCCGCTGAAGGGGCGGGACAGGCAGGAGGTAAACGCAAACAATCCGCCGGCGATCCCACACACAAAGACACTTGCCCCCAAGTTCTGCAGATACCCGGTAATGACCGGAGCCACCATATTATAGCTCAGCCAGCTAAAAAAATTGGAAATTGCCAGCAAAAGATAGGCTGGATTCCATAAGCTGTTCTGCCTCGCCGTCACTCCCATACGATCCCTTCAAACTTCCGGAATCCCTCCATACTGCGTTTTACACTTTCCAGATGATCCAGTTTCGTGGCATCCTGCTCCAGCACGATATACTCAATACTGCCGATCTCCAGCGCTGTATCAATGATCTTCTGGATATCCATCTGCCCATATCCGATCTCCACAAAATCATCATTACATTTGTACTGGTTAAATACCTCTCTCGTAATATAGGTATCCTTTCCCACAACATCGAACATATTCACCGGTGTCTTCGTATCCTTCGCAAAATCCTTCTGATGCAGCATTTTGATCCGTGTACCATAACGCTTCATCAGCTCCACCGGATCCACACCGCCCCGAAGCACCCAGAAAGTATCCAGTTCCAGGTTCACATGGGCAGGATCCGTATTTTCCACGATCAGGTCCAGCACCTTATGCCCATGAAATTCCTGCAGCTCCTGGTAATGGTTATGATACAAAAACCGCATCCCTTCCTCCGCCGCCATCTTCCCCATCTTTTCATAGGTTTCGATCTTCCGCATCGTATCATCATAATCCCGGAAAACTTCCATCGGGAAAACGACCGTATGGTTTCCGATCTTTTGGTTATACTCTACCACCTTCTTATAATTTTCCTCACGAAACGGGAAAATGTGCGCGCTGATGATCTTACTCCCGGATCTTGCCAGCACCTCGTTCAATTCCTCCGGACTGACTCCAAATCCCACTCCGTCATCTTCCAAAGCCCTGTGGTTGGCAGTTTCCAGATATCGGTATCCCGCATCCGCCACCTGCCCGATCGTCCCCAGCGGATTCTTGTCCATCAAATCCCTGACCGAATATAATTGTATCCCTACTTTCAATGCCATTCTTCTTCCCTCCTATTATGAGCACTTAGCACCTGTCCTTCAGGTGCTTACGTGCGAGTTATAGTTACCTGCCCACTTAGCGAGGTCTTTTCGAGCTTAGTGGCAGTGTAACTTCCTTTTAGCAGCATTTTTATCCCACAAAATTCCGCAGATATCCCGCGCTCTGTTTCACAGCCCTTTTTGCGTCCTCTATGGACGCCTCATAAGCCTTATCCTCCACCTCGATACAGGTATACCCGTCATAACCGATATCCGTCAGCGCAGAGACATATTTTCCCCAGTCCACATCTCCCAGTCCGGGCAGCTTCGGTGACATATACTGCAGCGGAACTGCCATCACTCCCACATCCGCAAGCCGATCTGGATAGACCTTGATGTCCTTATAATGCACATGGAAGATCTTATCTCTAAATTCATAGATCGGACGGATATAATCGATCTGCTGCCATACAAAATGGGACGGGTCATAATTGATCCCCAGATTCTCATAATCCAGGATTTCAAATACCTTTCTCCAGATTGCCGGCGTAGTCATCAGATTCTGCCCGCCGGGCCACTCGTCCTCCGTAAACAGCATGGGGCAGTTCTCGATCGCAATCTTCACGCCCTTCTCCTTCGCATGGTCCAAAATCGGCGGCCAGATTTCCTTCACCAGCTCCAGATTTTCACTCACAGTCTTTTTCGGGTCCCTCCCGATAAATGTGGTGACCATATTTACGCCCAGCCTTGCGGACGCGTCGATCAATGTGTGCAGATGCTTTATGTACACATCCCTCTTCTCCACATCCGGATCCATAGTATTGGGATAGTATGCCAGGGAAGAAATCTCCACCTTCTTCTTTTCACAATATTCCCGGATATACGCACACTTCTCTTCATCCAGCGCCGCCGCGTCAATATGGCTCACTCCCGCGTACCTGCGTTCTGCCTTCCCCTTCGGCCAGCATGCCACTTCCACACATTCCAGGCCATTCTCCGCCGCACAATCGATCATTTCTTCAAAGCTCAACCCATCCAGGATTGCGCTGACCAGACCTAACTTCATCTCTTCACACTCCTTTTTTGAACACCAGATCCGCTTAGATCCTTTGGCATATCTTTTATACTACTTTTAGTCAAAGAACACTTCTTTCCCTGTCTCTGCCGCCTTATAGATTCCTTCCAGGATCTGGGTCACCACATATGCCTGCTCCGGCTTTACCAAAGGCTCCGTATCATTTAGGATCGCTTCCAGCCACTGCTTCGCCTCGCACACTCCGTCCGTCATTTCCTTACCGCTGAAATAAGCCACCGCCTTGCCCGGAGAATAATGTTCCTCTGTCAGCTTTCCGTGATGTCCCCTGTTAAATACCAGCTTATCTTCCTTATCCTTCACACTCATACCGGAATTGATCTCAGCCCCCGCCTTCGTTCCGCACAATGTCGTAGCCGCTTCCTTCGCCCCCAGCATATTCAGTGCCCAGGAGGTTTCCAGATAAATGGTGGCTCCATTTTCCATTTTAATAAATCCAAACGCGGAATCCTCTACCTCATAGGTCTTTGGATCCCAGGGCCCGAAGATATTGCTGTCTGCCGCTTCCTGCAGATGCCCCAGCTTATAAAATACCGAACCGGACGCAGACTTCGGCTTATAATTATCCATCATCCACAATGTCATATCCAGCGCATGGGTTCCTATATCGATCAGCGGACCGCCGCCCTGCTGAGATTTATCCGGAAATACGCCCCATGTAGGAACCGCGCGCCTGCGGATAGCATGTGCCTTCGCAAAATAGATTTCGCCCAGTTCTCCTTCCCGGCATGCTTTATGCAGCTCCTGCACCTCCGGACGAAAACGGTTCTGATAACCAATCGTGAATTTCTTCCCTGATTTTTTCCATGCATCCAGCATCTTCCGCGCCGCCTCCGTAGTATGTGCCATCGGCTTTTCACAGAGTACATGCTTGCCCGCCTCAAATGCCGCGACCGTAGCCGGGCAGTGCGCCACGTTCGGTGTAAGCACATGTACCACATCGATCGCGTCATCTTTGAGCATCTCGTTATAATCCGTATAAACCTTTGCGTCTTCCGTACCGTATTCTTTTGCGGCGTTCACCGCGCGTTCCTTGACGATATCACAAAAAGCCACCATTTCACAAAGCTCCGGCAGTTCTGCCAGAGATGGAAAATGCTTGTTAAACGCAATCCCGCCGCACCCGATAAAAGCCATCTGTAATTTACCATTCTTCATTTTTTTCTTTCCTCCATTTCTTGAATTCCCTTTTTTACTCAAAGCTCACCGATCTGCGGATCGCCGCCGACTCCCGCGCCGCTTCCATGACCTGCAGCACCCGCCGCGCCTGCTCCGGCTTCACGATCAGTTCTTCCTTTCCGTTGATCACTCCCACGATATTTCGGAAATAATCATTCCAATCATTGTGTCTGCGCTGTATTACCGGCAGTTCCTCCATATACACCACATCCTCCGCCTTCGTGGAAAATGTTCTTGTAGGGCCTGCGTCCAGATTCTTCACTGTTTCCGGCAAAGCCTCCCGGAATTCCCCTGCCCGGTAAATGGCGCCGTTCTCCGCCTTGATTTCTTCCACTACCATCGTCCCCTGGTCGCCTGCCACATAAAATCTCGGCATCTTTCCAAGCAGGAAGGTTCCCAGCTCAATCTCTGCAGTGAGGCCGCTTTCGAAATACAGCAGGATCCGGAAATAATCATCCACCTCTTTATTCACCGCACATTTCATATCCGCACAGACCTGCAGGATCTTCTCCGGAATCAGATCCAGCATCTGGTCGATCAGATGCACGCCCCAGTCATAAAGCATTCCGCCGCCGTATTCCTTGTACTCGTGCCAGTCATGCATTTTCCCGAACACACCGTACAGGCTGGATTTCACCATAAAAATATTCCCAAGCCGTTTTTCCTCCCATGCCTTTTTCACCATGGAATAATCCCGGTCCCAACGGCGGTTCTGATCCACGGTGAACATCACGCCGTTTTCCTTTGCCGCCGCATACATCCGGTCAAATTCCTCCACATTCAACGCACAGGGTTTCTCCACGATCAGATGCTTCTTGGCGTTTGCCGCATCAATGGCGATCTGGCAATGGAGATGATTGGGCACACAGATCACCACCCATTCTACCCTTTCATCTTTGAGAAGCTCCTTATGATCGCTGTAGCGGCTGGCGGTATCCGGCGCCTTGTTCAGCTGGGCAGGATCGGTGTCGCAGATTGCCACAACCTCCACTTCCTCCAGGGTTCCCGCATGGTTATTGTGCCATTGCCCCATAAAACCATAGCCGATGATTCCTAATTTCAATTTTTTCATAATGCCCCTTCTTTCTACTATTTTTTGTATTCCGTATGAAGCCTTCCGGACTGCGGTAATAACACTGATGCATGTATATTGACCGTTCCTTGTGCTTCATTATGTCTGCATTATACAATTTCCAGACCATTTCTTTCTATGGCATTTCTTTTGCAAAACACCGCATATCTTTACATCCCATTGCCTTTTTTCCTATTCTGTGTTACAACTAAATTGCCAGCTGTGCGGTTGGATGCTCCAAGGAGCATTTTTCCAAATGCCTTCCGGCGACATGTCCTCGGCCAAAGGGAGGGGGCGCTACATTCATTAGGAGGAGGAACCTCATGATACGCCATAAATCTTACAGCATGGTAAAGCTGCTCCGGACTATTTATACATCCATCACTCTGTTTCTTCTTACCATTGTTTTTGTGTTCAGTCTTTACAGCCTGCATATGGTAAAAAGCCAGTTCACCGCCGCGCAGCAGCAGGCGCTGAATTTATATATGAATGAACTGGACCAGTGCCTCTCCAGGATCTCCTCTTCCCTGCACATGTACCGGATACAGGAAGGCGCTCCAGACTTTTCCGCCCTCGGCTCTGGAGATATCTATCGAAGAAAATCAGATATTATTTCTGATTTTTCTTCCAATATCCTGTTTTTAAACCACTGTGAGGGCCTGTTTCTTTATGACGCGGAAAATGACGAATACGGCTATGTCTTCAACAATTCCCCCAACTCGCCCCAGACCTACAATACCCGGCTCAAGATCAAGGACACGGTCTCTTCCATCATGGAAGAGACCGGCCTGAGCGCCTTTTCCGGCTGGCATCTCAAAGAGCTGGACGGGCGCCGGTACCTGCTGTATCTGCAATGGATGAACGGTTTCTGCTACGGCTCCTGGGTCAGCACGGATTCCCTGCTGCCCGAAGTCTCCGGTCTGTCTCCCTATCCTGACGCATTTCTTTTCCTGACAGATGAGCAGGGAGAATATCTGTCCTCCAGCCCGGGCGCAGATCCTGCCGAGGCATTATCCACACATACTTACATCACTACAAGCCAGGCATCCTCCGCCGCTCCCCTGGTGCTCTCTGTCAGCACGCCCGAATCACATTATCTGGCGACCATGAGTGTCAGCCTGCGGTTCCTGATCGGAGTCAGCATATTTGCTTTGCTGACCATCGCCGTTGCCAACACTGCCTTAAGGCGGATCATTAAGGATCCCTTGAACCAGGTTCTGGCTGTGATCACCCAGTACGAATCCGGCAATCTGGACTATACGCCTTCCAATGAGGGCATGCCCCAGGAAGTCCTCCACATCAACCAGGCCCTGAGCAGTATGTCCCACGAAATCCAGATGCTGAAGATTGATGTCTACGAAAAGCAGCTCCGCCTAAAAGACATCCAGCTGCAGTACCTGCAGCACCAGATCAAACCCCATTTCATTATCAATATATTGAACACAATCGGTGTGATGGTACAGATGAAGGAAAACAAAAAGATTACAGAAGTGGTCAAATGTCTGTCGCAGTACATGCGCAATACTATGAACCTGACCATCCGGACCGCCACGCTGCGCCACGAACTGGAGCATCTGGAAAATTATCTTACCCTGCAGCGGATTCGCTATCCGGACCAGATCACCGTCAACTATCGTCTGGATCCTGACCTGAATGATTTTGAGATCCCGATCCTGACTATCCAGACCCTGGTAGAAAATATCTTCAAGCATGCCTTAGAGCCCTATGAGCCTCTGGTCATTGAAATCCGGACCTGCATACGGCAGAACCGGATGGTCCTGGCCGTACACGACAATGGATGCGGATTCCCCCGGGAGCTGATGGATGAATTTAACTCCCACCCATCCACTCCGGGAGACGGGCAGCACATCGGCCTTGTAAATATCCGCCAGCGTCTGGATCTGGAATGCCCGGATTCCTCCATGCTGCTTTCCAATGACTCCGGTGCTGTCGTTACGATCACGCTGCCCTTGCCCGGATGAACCCTGCCGGTTCCTCACAGCAGCGCGGCTCTCACCCTTTCACCGAGCCAACCGTCATACCCTTGACAAAGTATTTCTGGAAAAACGGGTACAATACCATGATCGGCAGCACGCCGATCACCGCCAGCGCCATCCGCATGGAAGAGCTGGGCATGATCATTGACCCCTGCGCTACTTCCGCGCCTTCCGCCGTTGCCAGGTAATTGATATTCTGCATCATACGGTTCAGGAAGTTCTGCAGGCTGAACAGGTTTGCGTCTGTCACATAATACAGACCGTTCATCCAGTCATTCCAGTAATTGATCCCGACGAATAATCCCACCGTTGCCATGATCGGCTTGGACAGCGGCATCACCACCCGGTAAAAGATAAAGAACTCACCCGCCCCGTCGATCTT
Source organism: Schaedlerella sp. (assembly GCF_056796775.1). Taxonomy (NCBI): domain Bacteria; kingdom Bacillati; phylum Bacillota; class Clostridia; order Lachnospirales; family Lachnospiraceae; genus Schaedlerella; species Schaedlerella sp. The sequence goes on along the minus strand of NZ_JBQIKP010000018.1, from coordinate 33,768 downwards.
CGCCGCCTCGATCAGCGAGTAGGGGATATTCATTTTGAAATAATTCTTCATCAGCATTACATTAAACGCATTGAGCAGCAATGCCGGGATGATCAGCGCCGGAAGTGTATTTTTGATGTGGAAGATCTGCGTCCACATCATGTAGGTGGGCACCAGCCCGCCGTTAAACAGCATGGTAAAAAATACCAGAAAAGACATTACGTTGTGCAGCTTAAAGTCCTGGCGGGAAAGGGGGTACGCCAGCAGCGGCGTAATGATCAGGGAAATCGTCGTCCCCACAAGTGTCACCAGCATGGTGATCCCGTAGGCTTTAAAAATCGTTCCTGCCCTTGCGATGATGTAACGGTAGGCAGCCAGGCTGAATACCCTGGGCCAGAACTGGTAGCCGTCAGCGATCAGCGCGCTTTCCTGCGTCACAGAAGACATGATCAGCAGCACAAACGGCAGCAGGCTGCACAAGGTCAGAAAAATCAAGATGATATTGATCACGATCTGAAATGTAGTTTCACTTTTTAATTTTCTCATTACAAACTCCTCCCTAGAACAATGCATTCTCCGGATCCATCTTCCGTACCAGCAGGTTCGCTCCGAGTACCAGAAGGAATCCCACGATCGACTGATACAGACCTGCCGCGCTCGCCATTCCGATATCGTTGTTCAAAAGCAGCGCGCGGTACACGTAGGTATCAATGGTGTTGGTCACATTAAACAGCGCCCCCTGGTTCATCGGCACCTGCAGGAACAACCCGAAGTCTGAATAGAAGATCCTCCCCACATTCATCAGCACCATCGTGATGATCGTCGGCCGTAAAAGCGGCAGTGTAATGTAGAAGATCTGTTTCATCTTTCCCGCCCCGTCCACTACGGCTGCCTCATACAAGCTCCTGTCTATACCCAGGATCGCGGAAAAGTAAATAATCGACGTATACCCCATGGTCTTCCACACCTGTACGATCACCAGGATGAACGGCCAGTATTTTGGATCTGCGTAAAAATTGATCGGATCCCTTCCCATGGCCTCCTGGATGCTGTGGTTGATAAATCCTGTATCGCTGTTCAAAAACGCATAGGCTATGTACGCGATGATGATGATGGAGATCAGGTGGGGAAGCAGCAGCGCCGTCTGATAGAATTTCATCATAAACTTCTTCGACACTTCACTGAGCATGACGGCAACGGCCACGCAGATCACCACATTCAGAATAATAAATGTCAGATTATAAAGGATGGTATTCCGTGTAATGATAAATGCGTCCTCCGTACGGAACAAATATTTAAAATTCTCAAATCCATTCCAGTCCGACTTAAAAATCCCCTTCGAATAATCAATGTCCTTGAATGCTATAAAAAGTCCGCAGATCGGAATATAGTTATTTATAAAGAGATACAGCATTCCCGGCACTGTCATAAGCAGCAGCGGAAGCTGTGCCTTCCAGTTTGCTTTTTTCTTGTTGGCCATAATTTCTCCCTGTTTACTTTTCATCTTCTACCTCATTCTCAAAAAATGCTGCCACAGTATTGCAGCAGCATTTTTTTCTGTTTTATCAGATTACGGATGCCTGTTTCTATTCCTTCAGTGTTTCCTTCCATTCATCCAGCTGTTTCTGCTTCTCCTCTATGATTACATTGATCCCGCTCTTTTCCAGTTTTTTCAGAAAAGCAGGTAATTCTGTTGCCGGATCCATGGCTCCCATCTCCAGCCCGGTACGGAACTCATTCAATACCGCGGAGCAGGCAGCGACCTCATTCTTAATTTCATCGGAGCTATAATTAAAGCCCATACAATTTGTAATGTAAGCTCCCGCGTCATACGCCTTTCCCTCTTCAGCGCTCTGGGTGGTATAGGTCTCATGGTCCGCAAGCAGGAACGCATTTCCATACATATAAGTCTGGTCTCCCGGATATTTGCTGTTGCTTGCGTCCACACCATCCGGATATGCGATCCAGCCGTCTTCCTTTTCTACATAATGCTCTCCCTTGACCCCGTAGGCCATCAGGTTCACTACGTCAGCGTCGCTGTACAGGAGATTCAAAAACTTCATGGCAGCTTCCGGCTCCGTCGTCGTAGTCGGGATACAATTCGCGAACAGGGTAATACTGTTGTTGCTGATAGATGGCTTCCGCAGGTTTACACAATACGCCTCATAGCCATTGGCCGCCCCAGGATCTATATAATTTCCGCGCCCGGAGCTTAACGTATACGCGAACAGACGTCCGCTCTTCATCAGGGAGCCTGCCGACTCTGTGGTGGTCGCCGCGTCCTTCATGATATAGCCATCCCGCGCCCATCCATAGATGGTCTCACAAAGCTTCTTATACTCTTCGCTGGCAAACAGATTTTCAATATCCTCCCCATCGTACATCATCACTCCCAGTCTGTCGCTGAGCTGGTCATAATTGATCCCCATGTTCGAGCCCCAGGGGAATAAGATCTCCATCTCCGGCTCATTTTCCTTGATCACCTGGAAAATCCCTTCCAGGATCTCAAAATTCTCATCCATATCTAAAATACTGTCACTGGCCTGGATCTTTTCCACCTCATCCTGCAGGTCATATTTATCTACCAGGTCCTTGCGGAGAACAATATTGTAATTATCTGATTTTGTTCCATTTGTCGTAACCGCATAGATGTTCCCATTTACCGTGGTCCCACGGAAATAATCATCCGGTACCGTATCTTTGATATCCGCGCCATACTCATCCAGAAGGTCATTCAACGGTGTCAGCTGCCTCTGGCTTAACAATGCGGACCAGATATTGGAACCTGCTGTCGTGATGATATCCATTTTCTCCTGGCTTGCCATGATCAGGCTGATCTGGTTCTGATAATCCGCGAACGATACCGGATTCAGCTTTACATGTACCTGGATCTTTTCCTCCGTGATCTCATTGAGCGCATCCTCCACCTTCTGCAGGTCTTCCGGAATCATACCGGACATCTGTGCGTACATCCAGGTAATATCCTTGATCTCTGTGCTTTCCTCTTTGCCGCTTTCCTTTGACCCCGAGTCCGAACCCGAACCTGAACATCCCGCCAGGCAGCCTGCCAGACATGCCGCGGCTGCCAAAACAGCCATTCCCTTTTTCCATTTCATAATAATAAATCTCCCTTCCTTTCCTCCGTGTATTTGACACGGCGTTTTTTTGATGCATTTACTATACCGGATTTCTTTTCTGGTTTCTCTCTCTAAAGCGACCCGGACCGCAACAAATCGGACTTATATCATACACTCCTGAGCTTTCTCTCCTGAAAATCTATTTCTTTCCCATTTAAATTATCATTTTTCCTGAAAATTATCACAAAAACGACTTCTAAAAACTGCCATGAAATAACTTTACATTACTTCATGGCAGTTCCTTTCATACGCAGCTTATACTCTCTCGGAGTGCAGTTCTCAAACTGCTTGAATATTTTAGAAAAATAAGAGAAATTCGTATATCCTACAGATTCCGCCACATCTCCCACCGGCATATCCGAGGTGGCGATCAGAAGCTTTGCCTGGTTGATCCGCTCACGGTTGATATACTGGGAGATCGACATTCCCGTATCCCGCTTAAATACCCGCGCGATATAGTCTACATTCATATACAGTGCTTCCGCGATACTGTCTCTTACGATATCTTCAGACAGATGCTGAAAAATATACTTTTTTACCGCATTGGTAATGTCTGTCACATCGTTCTCGTAGGGTACGACCTGCGCCAGACAGCGTACAAAACGCATCATATGCTCCACAGACACTGTAGACTCATTCATTCTCCTGCATAATTCCTCATCCAGAAACAGCGAATGGGCCGATATCCCGCGGCCTTTCAGATACACATCCAGGCTCTGACAGATATCCGCGCGCAGAGTATAAAGTGCCGCCACGGAAACAGGGTGCTTCCATTGCTTTTTCTGCAGATAATTGTCCAGATCATCCGCAAATTCCGCAAATCTTCCGCTGTACAAAAGCTGCTCCATGTCGGCTGTCAGTTCCACATCCACCAGCTTTTCCCGCTCCACACGGCACACATCCCACAAATTTTCCTGATAAAATGTCATCATCATCTCTGTTTCATGCAGCTTTTTGTATGCCGGCACCAGTTCTTCACAGTAAAGCCCGGTCTGATAACAGCCGATCAGCCGGAGTTCCCGCTTTTCACGCTGCATGACCAGATAATCCATACAAAGCTTCCGGAATTCGAAAGGATCCCTGTTCTTCATCAGGACCGTCCATTTATCACGGTTTGCGTTCTCTACCAGGACTGTCTCCGGATCTATCCGGTCAAAATATTCCTGGGTGATCTTCAGATAATCCGTTGGTTCTGTTTCCCCCGCCAGATCCACAAATTTGGCTGAAAAAAGCGCCATACAAAAAGTATCGTCCAGCTCCAGCCTGATATTGTTTTCCTTTGCCTGCGTCAGCAGTTCGCCCGGCGAATCCCCGTTCCGTCCTTCCAGTGTATTTCTCCAGAAATTCCGGTCTACGATCCTGCGCCTTCTTTCCAGATAATCCTTTTCTTCCCACGCCTGCCGCATCTTCCTTTTTTCCTGTATGTGCGCCAGCGCCTCCGCAATGACCCGCTCAATATCTTCCACAATAATGGGCTTCACGCAATAGTCATAGGCCCCCAGCCCCAGAGCCTGTTTTGCATAGGAAAAATCCGTATGGCAGGTCAGAAGAATCATTTCCGTGTCATAACGGTTCTCCCGTATCCATGTAAGAAAATCCAGTCCGGTCTCTTTGGGCATCTCAATATCACAGATGATCAGATCCACCGGATGCTCCTTCACGATCTCCTTCGCCCTCGCCACTCCGAGCGCCGACCATACCTGCCCCACTCCATGGCCCTCCCAGTCAATGGCCGTCTGCAGGATCCGGATCGTATAAACCTCATCATCCACCAGTAAGATTTCCATCACGCCACCCCTTTTCCAAACGTTTCCTCAACCACGCGTCTGCTTCAACCAAGTATACGCAGCAGGTATAAAGCACGGACCGTTCCCGATCCGTCACGAAAAATTCAGTTTCAGCTTTGCGTAAAAATCTTCCAATGCCATTCTGACATTTAGTTTCCGGAATACACGTATGTTCCTGTTTGTCACTTCATAAGAATACATCATATTCTCATACCGGATGCACGGCGCGGCCATCTCCTGATACAGGCTGCTCTTCGATTCCCGCTCCAGCAGCACATACACGGACGGGGAATCTCCCAGGCACCAGCTTTCCCCGCTTGGCCATGGATTGTCCGGATGGCCGGACGCAAATTCCACCAGTTGACGGAACAGATACTCTCCGACAGCGCCTCTTGGCTGTACCCTTGCCTCCAGCTCCGCATAGCTGACTTCCATCTGCTCATACACATCTGACGGGATCTGCCACAAAGGCACCTGGGATTTCATCACCACATTTGCCGCCGCAATGTCCTGAGATACATTAAATTCCCATCCCCCCGCGGGATACGCTCCGCCGCCGATCCAGATCACAGTCATCCTTTCACAGATCTCTGGCTTCAGCAAAATAGCACAGGCCACATCCGTAAGCGCCCCCTGGACTGCCACAAATAATGGATGTGTATCTTCACGCATGGCCTCGTCAATGATCAATTGCGCCCCTTGTGACCAGACCGCCTCCTGTTCATTGTCCAACGGATATTCCGCGCCCTTCGCCACTGGGCAGATTCCTTCCATATCCATCAATTCCAGGATTTTCTTCACTTCCAGCAGGCTTGCCCGGGCCGTACACCCGTCTCCCCATTTCCCGGAAGTCCGGTTAAAATGACCGGCTACGATTCCTTTCATGATAAATTTGGGTGTCAGCAGATGATGTACAAGGGCATATTGGTCATCCGCTTCGTTTTTGCAATCCGTATGCACGATCATCCGAACCTTTTTCATGTCCGGCACTTCAAATTTGTACTTAATCTTCCTCATCTCTTCCCCCCGTAATTGATCGCCAGCTTGGCATAAAAATCCTGTATCGTAAGTCTTGCGTTCACCTGATGGTAGACCCGGATCTCCCTGTTCTTTTCATTGGTGATATAAGACAGATCTTCCAGATTTATGCAAGGCGCCGGAATCCTATCGTAGCTGTCCGTACACTCACGTTCTTCCAGCAGCACAGAGATCGCCGCCGAATCTCCCAGCCCCCAGACCTCGCCATGGGGCCAGATCCCTGTGGGGCGGCTCAGATTATATTCTGCCATATGCCGGAAAAGATATTCCCCGATTTCTCCGCAAGGCTTTACATAATGTTGTACCTCTGCCAGCGAAACTCCCAGTTGTTTATATACATCAACCGGAATCTGCCATAAAGGCATATCCGACTTGAGCACTACATTTGCCGCTGCCGCGTCCTGATAAAGATTAAACTCTTTCCCGCCATTCGGATATGCTCCCCCGCCGATCCAGACGGCAGTCATCCTGCCGCATATTTCTGGTTTCATCAAAATCGCCGCCGCCAGATCCGTAAGCGTCCCCTGGCAGGCAATATACAATGGATGCGGATCCTCACGCATTGCTTCCCGGATGATCAGCTCCGCCCCTTTTGACGGATTCGGTGTATCTTCATCCGAAAGTGGATGCTCTGCCCCTTTTTCCACCGGACAGATCCCCTCTATATCCATCAGCTTTAAGACCTTTTGCACTTCCTCCAGACTTGCCTGGGCGGTCTCCCCCTGCGGATAGCTCTGCGGCACCCTGTCAAAATGCCCGGCCACGATTCCTTTCATAAGGAATCCCGGTGTCATCACATGATGCGCAAGGGCAAACTGGTCATCCGCTTCGTTTTTGCAATCCGTATGCACGATCATCCGGATCTTTTTCGCATCCGGCACTTCAAATTCATAATTCCACGGTCTCACTCTCATCCCCCCTATTATGAGCACTTAGCACCTGTTTTTTAGGTGCTTACGTGCGAGTTATAGTTACCCGGCCACTTAGCGAGGTCCTTTCGAGCTTAGTGGCGGTGTAACTTCCTTGTTATCAGCACTTAGCACCTGTCTTTTAGGTGCTAAGTGCGAGTTATATTAACTTTTCTACTCTTTGAATGGCTTCCTCCACACAGTCTGTCACATCCTCCGGAAGAAGAAAACCGGCTTCCACCTGCTTTTGTGCCGATCCTTCCACAAGCTTCCTGTAATTTTCCAGATTCCCATACAGCTTTTCCAGTTTCCTTTTTGAAAATGGCTCCATATGCCCGAACAAGCCATGCTTTACGACCTCTCCGTTTGCTCTCTTCACCGCACAGTACGGATAATACACTGCGGCCGGAACATCCAGGAACGGGGTGCGCATTCCGCCGACCGCGTTTCCCAGCGCGTCCGTCTTATTCCGCCCGTCCCCGTCCACTTCGATCCGCTCTCCATGCGGCGGACATTTCCCTTCTCTTACCCATGAAAACAGCATCCGGTACACTGCATAAAAACAATATTCATAAGGATAATCATTGGGATGATCATCCACCGAAGGAAAATCCGGCACGATCCCAATCTTTTCCATATCCGGGTCCCCTGCATAATAATCGATCATAGAAAACTTTGTATCATGCGTTGCCCCAGCGATCTCATATACCCGATATTTTAAATCTTCCCTGTCACTGTCCTCCTGCCTTGTCTTTATCCCGTCAAAATATGCGTTCTCACTCTCCGTCTGCACGGAAATAAACGGCACCGGCATATAAGTGATCATATTCTTTCTGACATCCTGCTCCTTCCCATAATCATTCTGATTCAAAGGAACCACAAAGGAATGCACCCCTCCTGCTGCCAGATACCCGTCAAATACCGATACCCCTGCCGCCGGAAACGCAAAATAATTCAGATATGTATACATATACACCGCCGATTGTGACCATCCCGCAAGATAGAGATACCGTTTCTTTCCCTCCGGAATGAACTCCGTATCCGTCCGCAGGATCCCCGCCAGTTCCGTAAGCATATCCCAGAATAAGCCGGTCTCGCAATCCGCTTTACGCGGAAGCGCCGCCTTGTCCGCCCCGCTGTATTGATTTTCCGGTCTTTCATAAGCAATCTTCCAGCTGATCGGAGCATATCTGGCAGGATCTGCCTTTTTCAGACTATCAAGCACATCTGGCTTACTGGTGATCCCTACATAAATATCCCCGCCGCGCATCAGTTCTTTCGCTCCGACTACCCACATCCGTTCTATATCAAACCCCGCCGTGGCATTGAGGATCTCCACCACGATATTCCCACTGAACCGCTCTCCCCGCGCCGGCTTTCTCACAAGAAACCGGTTGCAGTAGGGCAGGTTCTCATGTATCACTCTTCTGGTCTTTTCCCCTGTCTCTTCATATACATTTGCCGTTCCCTCAAAAAAATATTCCTCTTCCACGTATCCCGCTTCCATAAAGCCTGGCTTTCTAACCGCCGTTGGAAACGGATGGGAAATCTCGCTGTACTCTTTTTTATAAATCCTTTGAATCATCATACGCCTCCTGAAAATTTCATATTCAAATCGGTCGGGCAGATCTGTCCTTTGGAGGACAGATTCCTCACAGTTCCTTAATACCATTATATCTGAAATTCCCGGAGACCCTTAACACTATAACGACCTCTTTTATTAAAAATCCGTAGCGATTCCGGACAGCAGGCCGCAGACGGTCTGTTTTATTCCGTCAACATACTTTTACGGAATTCCGTAGGGCTCATCCCGCACTCCTTCTTGAACAGCTTATTAAATGTTTTGATATCCCGGAATCCGGACTGTACGCATACCTCCGTCACCAGAAGCTTTTCCGTCGTTATCAGCAGCCACTTTGCCCTGTCGATCCGCAGTCGTTTGATATATTCCTGAAATGTGATGCCCATTGCGCTGCTGAAGTATCTGGATAAATAGGTACTGTTAAATCCCACCTCATCCGCGCAGGACTGCAGCGTAATATCCTTGTAATAATGCAGAGCGATATATTCCAGGATGTGCCTGATCTGAACCACATCCTTTTCCCGCGCCCCGATTTCCCTCTCCGGCATCTCCCGCAGAGCCGCTAATATCAGTTCACTGATCAGAGCCTTCACCGACAGTTTCCACGCATAGCCCTTTTCACTATATTCCTGGTACAGCTTTCCCACGATCTTCGACACCTTCTCCTGGACTGCTTCTTCCCAGTGTCTGCTGAACATATCCCTCTTTTCCAGCTCTTTGCGGATCCACAGTTCCTCCTGGTTCTCCTTCGTCCTGCTTCCCAGCAGCCGCAGATCCAGCAAAACCGAGAGTCTCTCACAGTCCGGCTTTCCATTCCCGATCTCATGGCTGCCAAAAGGCGGAACGATCCAGACATCCCCTTGCCGCAGCTCATACGCTTCATTCCCATAAAATACCTGCAGTCTCCCCTTCCGCAGCATCAGGATCTCCAGTTCCTGATGGCAGTGGTTCATGAACGGAAGATTCCCCCGCATCACCGCACATTTAAGTGGATACTCCGCATTCTTCATGCTATTTTCGTAAATCATAACGCCGCGCCTCCCGGTTGTGTTCATCCAATGTTTTTCATGAGTATATCACAAATATGCCTGTAAATAAACTTCCCCGCGTAAAACCGCGGGGAAAAGCCCAGATCTCTATATGTACATTTTCTTATTTATCTGATCTCATTAATAAAACCTTCTATTACATCTAATACCGGCTGTTTCAAAAAAGCATCTCCTCCATGTCCGGCTCCTTCTAATTTATAAAATCGCACATCCTTTCCATAGGCTCTCATCTTTTCATAAAATTGCACGCTTTGTTCAAAAGGCACGATCTCATCCTTATCACCATGCATGATCAAAACTGGTCTGACTTCTTTTGCCTGCTCAATATAATGAACAGGGCTGGCTGTTTGGGCAAGCTCCAGCCTGTCATCCAGAGGATACCCGCCCAGAAGCATTCCCACCGGACTTTTCGCTGAAGTATGGTCCTGTGTCTCAGACTGTCTCCTGATTGACAGCAAATCTGTCGGACCATAAAAATCTATAAATCCCTTGATATTTAATTCACCGTCTTCATCATTATACATCTGTTCCATCGTAAGAGCCGACATCAAAATGGTATGCCCACCTGATGAATCCCCCCAGGCATAGATACGTTCCGTATCAATCTGATACTCTCTGGCATGTTCCTGCAAGAATCTTACTGCTGTTTTAAAATCTTTGATCTGGGCCGGGAATGGGGATATATAAGAGGGACGGTATTCCACAATAGCTACAATATATCCCCTTGCAGCAAATTCACACAGTCCATGGAGCTGAAGCCCCAGGATCTGTTTTCCCCATCCGGATCCCTGCACAAAGACCACGAGTGGATATCTCTCTCGCCCCGTCTGCGGCGTCAGGATTTGAAGATGTAGCGTGGCCTCATCCTTATCCGCATAAACCTGATTTAAATCCACCTTCACATAGTCAATATTACAATCCGCCTTTAAGACTTTCATACCCGCCGGTTCTGAACCGCCGGCTTTTTGCAGATCTCCACATGACATTCGATCGCCTCCTATTCTGCCTCTTTTCCCTTTTTCCAGTTTTCGTACTGTTCCTGCTTTTCAGCAATTACTCTATCAATCCCGCTTTTTTCCAGTTTTTCCAAAAAATTCGGAAGCTCAACTGACGGATCAAGTGCGCCCAGGGTTAATCCATTTACATATTCATTTAAAACAGACGTACAGGCTGCCGCTTCATTTTTTACATTCTGCGGATTATAATTAAATCCAAGACAGCTCATCGGCTCTGCTATATCACGGAAAGCAATTTCTTCGTCATGGCTCTGGACCGTATGTGTTTCATGAAAATATGTAAGCATTGCGTTTCCATACATATAAGACTGGTCCCCCGGATATTTGCTTGTACTTGGATCCACCCCTTCCGGATATGCGATTTTTCCATCCTCTATTTTCACATAATGCTCTCCTTCGATTCCGTATGCCAGCAGATTTACCAGTTCTTCGCTTCCATAAAGCAGATTCAAGAACTTCATAGCCGCTTCTGGTTCTGTCGAAGTGACCGGAATACAATTCGCGAATATCGTGATTCCATTGTCGATCGTGGGCAGTTTGAGATTTACGGAATACACCTCATATCCATTTTCTTCACCCACAAAATTATTCCTTCCAGTATTGATTCCAAACGCAAAAAGCCGTCCACTCTGCATCAAAGACCCAACTGACTCTGTTGTGACAGCGGCATCCTTCATGATATATCCATCCTGTGTCCATCCATACATAGTGCTGCACAGCTTCTCAAAATTCTCTGTCGCATATAAATTTTCTATCTCCGTGCCATGTTTCAACATCACTCCAAGTTTATCTGACAATCCATCATAACTGACCGCAAGATGTGCTCCCCATGGATAAAAAATTTCCAGTTCAGGCTCATTTTCTTTAATCGTCTGGAAAATATGTTCCAAGACTGCTATATTCTCATCCATATCCATAATGTCATCTACCATCTGAAGTTTCTCAACTTCCTCTTCAAGACCATATTTTTCAATCAGGTCTTTTCTCATCTGGATTCCCCATGTCCCTACTCCCGCACTGTTATTCACCAGCGCATAAATGTTTCCGTCAACGGTTGTTCCATCAATAAATGCCTCTGGCAGGATTTCCTTAATATCACTGCCATGCTGTTCCAGAAGTTCGTTCAGCGAAGTCAGTTGGTTTTGGTTCAAAAGTGATGCCCATATATTTGTTCCCGCCGTTGTAATAATATCTACTTTCTCCTGACTGGCCATCACAAGACTGATCTGATTCGTATAATCCGCAAATGATATTGGATTCAGTTTTACCCTGACACCAATCTTTTCCTCCGTGATCTTATTCACCGCTTCCTGCACCTTCTGCAGATCTTCCGGTATCATCCCGGACATCTGCGCGTACATCCAGGTAATTTCCTTAATCTCGCCGGAATCTTCGCCCTGCCTCTCTTTATTTGATGCTTCATTCCGCACATTTTTGTCCTCTGCATCACCAGAATCTTTCCCCCTGCCGCAACCAATACTGCTTCCCATTAAACAGACCACCAAAAAAAACAGCCATACCTTCTTTTTCATGTTCCTCAAAATCTTCATCATGATCCCCTTTCTTTTTTCTGCCTTTCCAACAATTATTTATAATTCAGTATAGCAAAAGTAAACACCTTTTTTTCAAAGAAATCCGACTTTATCAGAAAAGATCCCGACTCTTTTCCCATAAAAAAAGAAAATGTTTTAAACGCCGCAAAACATTTTCTTTTTATTAGCATTTTTTCTAATATTTTAGGATAAAAATGTAAACTCTCCGAAAACCGTCACTAAAAAAATAATAAAATTTCTCCTGGATCTGTCCTCATGCTTCACACCAGGCGAATCCCCTTTCTCAAAAAGTCAATATCATTTTATCCGAATATACCGAGCAGTTCCTTTTTCTTGGCCTTAGCAGACTTCTTGGCTGCATTTCTGCCTACAGATACGGCTTCAGATTCTTAAGAACCACCTGGTATCCATTTGCGTACATATGGACCCCTTCCACCGTAAATTCTCTCCTGAGCATTCCGCGTTCGTCGCACAATCCGGCATTGACGTCAATATAATGATATCCCATCTTTTCCGCCAGCTTCTTCACCGCCTCATTCGCGATCGGGAGGTTCCGGTTATTGCGGTTGACGAACATCGCCCCCGCCCATTCCGTCTCCGGAACCTTATCCGTCTCATTGACCGGATAATAAGCCATCATATAGACCTCTGTTTCTGGCAGACGCTCCTTGATCTGCATCAGAATTCTTTCATAGTTCTCCAGCATGGATTCCAAAACCGCCTCAAATGACCGTGACGCATCGCTGATGTCATTGGTTCCGATATTGATAAAAATTTTGGACGGTTCCGTACCGAAAATCTGTTCCTCCATATTTTCCAGCATATCCGAAGTTGTAAAGCCTCCGACTCCGCGGTTGTAAATGGTCAGTCCCAACCCCTCGTTCATCATCAGCTCATGGATTGGAAACTGTTCCATCAATGAAGAACCGGTAAACAAAATTTTTCCCTTTTTTACCGTCTCATTCAAAACACGGTACTTCTCGATCTTCTCCTGCTGTTCCCTTTTCATAAATCCCTGAATGATTTCCATTGTTTCCATTTGTCTTCTCCTCTCTTTTTTTCATCTATAACTGTTCCGAACGCAGGTGCAGACTATCCGCTGCTCACGGTGCCGTCATGTGGCTTTTCGTTACATATAACCATTTTCCGTGAACCGGTTGTATCAGAAAGTCTTGCCGCACGCTGCCGCTTTTACTATAATAGTATCGCAGCCATATATCATTTTCAATCATCTGTGAGGTATCTATGGATTTACTACAGTTAAAATATTTTCGTGAACTCGCCCGTACACAGCAGCTTTCAAAAACAGCGCAGAAGCTGCACATCGCCCAGCCCTCCTTAAGCCAGACCCTGAAACGTCTGGAAACCGAGCTTGGCTGTTCTCTGTTCGACCGCCAGGGAAAAGGAATCTGCCTGAACCACGCCGGCACGATCTTCCTCCGTTATGTGGAACAGGTCTTTACTGCCCTTGACAATGCCCGGCTGGAACTGGATGAGCTGAAATCCAGCGTGGATCAGACGGTCTCCCTCTATGTAGGCTCCGCCTCCATGCTCCTTCCTGCCATCGTCCGGCGGATCCAGGAAAAGGATCCGGGCATCCGCCTGCAGATCACACAGCAGCCGCCCTCCCCGAATGACCCGCTCCCGGCATTGTCCCTGACCTCCGTGCACACCCTCCTGCCGGACAGCAACAGCCGGATCTTTCTTCTGCGGGAGCCCATCAAAGCGGTCCTTCCCTCCAACCACAGGCTGGCGGACCGTTCTGCCCTGACTCTGGACGAGATCCGCGGGGAATCCTTCTCAGAGCTGGTTTCCGGAACCAACCTGACCTCCATTGTACGGCATTACTGTGAACGCTATCGTTTTTCGCCAAATGTCACAACCGTCGCGGATACGCCGGCTGTCATGCGGGACCTCCTTCCGCTCGGACCCGGGATCGCGTTTATCCCGGAATATACATGGCATGATTTTCTTACCCCTTCCATGTCTCTCAAAGCGGTCTCCGGGATGCCCATGGAGCGATTTTTGATGCTGTCCTGGAATCCGGAAAGTTTCCAGACCTCTGCGGTCCGGACCTGCCGGGATGTGATCGTCCGCTATTTCAAAGAATATACTCAAGCGCATCCTGTTACGTCCGTTCAGCCGCTTCACAACACATAATCCGCGATTCCAAGGATCAGCGGAAGTGTGATGATGCACAGCAGCGTACTGAGCGTCACCTCTTTCACGGACTGCATATAATCCTGCCCGTACAGCTGGGCGAAGATTGACACGTTGGAGCCCACCGGAGCCGATGCGGCGATCAGGATCGTCAGCTTCAGCATATGATATTTTTCTGGAAACACAAACAACAGCGCCATCGTCAAAACCGGGATCACTATGAGCCGCACCAGAGCACAGCGGTAAACCACACGGCCGGAAAACAACGACCGGAGCGGAACCTGCCCCAGGTAGACTCCCAATACGATCATGGCCAGCGGGCCGTTCATGGCTGCGATCGTACCGACCACATTTTCTGCGGTCTCCGGGAGGGATACCGGAAGCAGGAACAATGCGATGCCTGCCAGAAAGCTGAGGAGGATCGGATTGGTTCTGAGCCTTTTCACGGAAATCAAAGACCGGTCACCCGTGATCGTGACCAGTCCGTATGTCCACTGCAGGATGTTCAGCAGCGCAACATAGGAAGAGACATAGAATACCGCCTCTTCCCCCAGGGTCATCTGTACCAGCGGAATCCCGATGAACCCTGCGTTGGAAAACGCGGCTCCGAACCGTTCGATTCCCTGTTCTTTTGAAAATGCGATCCGGGCCGCGGCAATCGAAAGCAGAAGCGACAGCAGAGCGGCCAGGAAGGATACAAAAAGCCCTTCTAAGCGCTCCCGCGAAAAATCCGCAAGATAGGATTTCAGGATTGCCGCCGGCATAATGATATGCAGCAGAATCCTGCCGATATCCGCGCTTCCTCCGGCGCTGACCAGCTTCTTTTTATACAGGAAATACCCAATCATCATATATACAAGCATCACCAGATTCTGCCTGAGCAGCAGCACTACAATCTCCATCGGACAACCTCCGCTTTCTATTCATAGAATATTTTCTTTCGCTGTTCGATGGAATTATACCACAGACATCCGGCAGAATAAAATACATATTATGCTATCTGTTGATAGGCTGGATGCTATGAGTTACATGTCACACACTGACCAATCACTACGCTGATTGGTCAGGAGGATGCACATAAAAGCTGGGATTCAGGCCGTCCATTGCCGCAGGCAATTTAAAATGACGGCCTGAGTTACAGGGCACGCCTGGTCAAGGTGTGACCTGTAACTGCTATGAAAGCAGTCCTTTGCATCCGGGGTTTCAATATACACCTTTGTCTCCCCATTTTCCAATCGTTCTGAATGGACAATCTCTGTATTGTCTTCCAGTGTCATCTTTTCAGCAATATATTGCGATAAACAGCACTGCAAATGGATGAGCAATGCTGTACTAGAATGAAACTACTCTATACTTGGAATACTTTCCGCCACACAATAATTCCAGGCGGCCTTCATCCTGCAATTTTTTGATTATCGTATATGCCTGGGAAGGAGTTACTTTTAGCAGTTCAGCAACATCCTGCTTTGTAATGATCCCATTTTGAGTATCCGCAAGTTTCATTACTAATTCCGGATATCTGATACTGTCAATGTCCGTCTGACGAACATATTGAATGCCTTTCTTGTTTTCCCGATAAATTTTTTCCTCAGAATATACGTACGGTTATTTCCTTTCCCGGACGCTTCTTTCAATCCTAACTCTATCATAGCTTCTATTGCAGATCTCACCTTATTCCCGCTCAAATTTGTCAATTCTACTATTCGATCCACAGTACTTCTTCTTTCATTGTTCAAAACTGAACGAATCATTAAAGTATAGATAGACAACGGTTTTCCCCGCCTGTTTTGTTCCTCTGCGACAAACTTTGCAAATGGCATATCCGCTTTCGCTCTTTGAATAAATAATTTCACATTTCTGCTTGTAGACTCTGAATAATCCGGCCAGGGTCTTCCATATACAATAGACCCCTCAAAAATCCTGTCGATCCCCCGGCCTGTTTTTTCTGCCAGACCGATTCTTTTCATTGCATCAGCAAGTGCCGGATTCCGCCCATGCGGCTCTACGGTAAGGAGATTTTTCAGATTCACTCCATCTATAAAACCGCCTGGGTTACTGATACACATTCCTTCATCGTCTATCAGCACCCTTACCGCGCCAAGTATCGTATAATCTCTATGGCAAAATGCATTTACGAAGCCTTCACGGAAAGCAGCCCAATCAAATTCCGGAATTGGAATCCTAAATAATCCATATTCCGTCTCTCTTTCAGGATTCCATGCTTTCACATACATTTCAAAGTTTTCAAAAAGCTCAAGTAATGATTTATTGCTGTCCTCATTCATTCGGACCGCAGTTCCTTCCAGAACCTGAAATACAGCTTTAGCTGTGGGTATCAATTCTGCGATCCGGTCTTCTTTTCCAATCAAAAGCATACCCGTCACTGTCGGGACATACTTTCCGGCAGCCTCTGTAACAAGACGCAGCGCAATATCTAATTCATCATCCGGAAGCGCAAGAAGGTTCTTTTCTCCGCCCTGCCTGCTTTGAATAATTTTACGCAGTCTGACCCGTTGGTTTGGATCAAGATCATCCAATGTAGCCCCTGCAAGGGGCTGGGCTGAATAGTCAAGCATTCCCAACTCTGCCAGCCGTGATGGGATTTCATAGGAATACATGGGAATCACTTCCGGACTGCCGTCAAATTTTAGCCTTCTTCTTAGAATTTTACCAGATGCAGTTGATACAACGCCTCGGCTTCTCGGCACTTCAATTTTCAGGACATCCAAATTCTCTTCCGTAATAATTTCTGCTCTTACAGAAATTGGCGGAACCGTGCTGTTTGCAATCAATGCCATAACACCAATGGAATCCTTATGCTTTTTATGAACTCCGGTAACCATGCCATCATCCTCAACTCCAAGGAACAGAAATCCTCCTGCCGTATTAGACATACCTATAATTTCTTCTATCAAATCGTGATCCGGGTAACATTTGAAATCACTTTTGAACTCAGTATCCAAAGTCTTCTTTTCGGGAATGTACGCATTTCAATCCCTCCTGATCTCTAATTCAATTTTGGTATAACTCATTTTAATTCAATAATCGAGTTAAATTTCTAATTTTAACTCGATTATTGAATTAGAAATCAAACACTCTCCTCAAAGAAATCCTTACAGGTTCCCGCTTTTCATAGGGGATGGTCTGTGAAATCCTTTGAGGGATCGTAGCCCTTCTCCCACCCGGTTTATGCTTGGATGGGGTGGGTAAGCGTCCTGAATCCCTCTAATCAGACATTAGAACAGTTAAAACCCCTTATTCAAGAAGCATATGAATTTTCAGCCGAAAAATTCGAGAAGAGAAAATAGATCAGGGGCTATCATTCCTGATATGCCCCTTCCTTGAGTAAATAACATTGAGTGTGACCAGTCACTCCTATCCTTCGATCGCCCTGCGCATTGCTTCCTGATGACGGCGTACCTGCTCGATGCTGTCCACGCCCACGTCGCGCAGATGCTCTCCGCCTTCATACTCGGAACTCAGGAAGCCCTTATATCCGGCTTTCTTAAATGCCTCTACCACCTCCGGGATGGCAACTGCCGTCTCCACATAATCCTCATGCACATTGTAGAACTTCGCATGGGTATGGAAAATGTAATCAATGTTGTCGATCAGATCCTGCGGCTCGGACCAGGAATATGTAAAGGATGCCCCGGCGTAAGCCTTATCTGCCGGGCCGCCGCCTGCCTTTTCTACAGCGTCCATCATTTCCTTCATGCCGTTGGCCATCCGGTATTCCATGTTGGCTTTGCCAAGGTTCAGATCGTATTTGATCTTTACAAATCCTTTTTCAAGACGCTGTGCATAAGAATCGTCTACGATCTTGATGCATTCCTCGGATGCGCCCTGCCGTCTCGCCTTATCCCGCAGCACATCCGGAATGTTCCTGCAGAAGATTCCCATATCCGGAATAAATCCGAAATGCTTCGTTCCGGTCTTGTGGATCATTTCCATATATCCGTCCGCCCAGCCGGAATTTAATGAAAACGGCGCGTGCACCTCCAGCCCGATCTTTACATCCATTTCCGCGGCATAGTCCAGGCTTCCTTCAATCACGTCCATGGGAGTGGACACCAGGGTACGCAGATTCTTAAATCCCAGCATGGAAGCCAGACGGATGTCACGCTTCATCATATTGATCTGCTCGCCCAGCGACAGGGTCCGGTTGTCATAGATCTTATTTTCCAGAAACGCATCATAGCAGGATGGCTCCAGGTTGTATTTTTTCAGCCATCCAAACCACTGGTCTCTGAACTCCTGTGTCTCGATCGGAAGCGGGAACCTGCGGATCATCTGCTCCGCCAAAAGCTCCACACCGGTTGCCCCTGTCTTCGCAGTCTCTCTCAGACAGCCCTCCAGGTCTAATTTTCCATCATAATATTCATCCTGATAACTATACAGGGAAACGCTTCTTTTGATATCATAGCTCATAATTTTTTCCTCCTGCTTTTTTTCTAAGTCTTATGAAACGGCCCCATGGCCGTCACGGATGCCCCCGGGTTCATGATCTGACAATTGCCTCAGGCAATCTCAAAATCTGCTTCACACAATGCCTCTGTCTGGAACGGCATATAGGATGGGGCAATGATCTGCATAGCCTTGATATGATGCGCTCCCTTTGCAAGCCCGCCTTCCTTTTGCACAGTCACTGTCGCATAATCGCCAAATTCCCAGCGATAATCAGAATCTACTACGGTGCGCATTTCTTCCAGCGTGAAAGTCTCCCCGTTCACGGTAAAACGGATATCCTCCCGTGCCGCATCCTCTCCGTCCACATTGACCTGGATGTCACGCACGATGGATAAGGTAAATCCACGATAGTACTGCGCCTTAAACTGAAACTGATATCCCGTAATCTTTCCATTTTCTTCTACATTCTTAAATCCATCCGGATTATAAATCTGTCTGCCCGCCATTTTCTTCCCTCCTGCATTTATTGTAACCAATTTATGCGATGCGCTGTTCTTCTCATCCGTCCGGAACTGCAGGTCTCAGACACGTCTGCTTTGCAGACTATTCACTGCTTCGCAGCTTATGTCCGAGACTGATTGGGCGTCCCGCCCAATACCACTCTGTGAAAACAGATCTTTGCAAGCAAGCTTCCACGATCTGCTTTCACAGAGTGCTGCTGTTCCTGACTTTTAATCAAAGTATACTTCTTTTCCTGTCTCTGCGGATTTGTAGATTGCTTCCAGGATCTGGGTCACTACAAATGCCTGCTCCGGTTTTACGAGGGGCTCGCCGTCGTTGATAATTGCGTTCAGCCACTGCTCCTGCTCCCTCACTGCCTCTGCTGCCGCGCCGCCCTCGAAGAAGTCTACCACGCCTGCCGGGGAGATGGTCTTTTCCATCAACTGGTTGTGCTCTACCGTGTTATAGATCAGCTCGTCCTGGGGATAGCTTCCGCCGTGATGGATCTCGGCTCCGCCCTTGGTTCCGCACAGTGTGGTGGATGCTTCCATGGACTTCAGTACGTTCAGCGCCCAGGATGCTTCCAGATAAATGGTCGCTCCGTTTTTCATCTTTACAAGACCAAATGCGGAATCCTCTACCTCAAAGGTCTCCGGATCCCATGGGCCGAATACGTTTCCTTCCGGGCCGTCCGCCTGGCGTCCCAGCTTGTAGAATACCTGCCCGGATACGGAAGCCGGCTCGTAGTTGTTCATCATCCAAAGTGTGATGTCCAGCGCATGGGTTCCGATGTCGATCAGCGGACCGCCGCCCTGCAGCGCCTTGTTCGGGAATACGCCCCATGTCGGAACCGCTCTTCTTCTCAGAGCATGTGCCTTTGCAAAATAGATATCCCCAAGCTCCCCTGCTTCACAGGAAGCATGCAGTGTCTGGGTATCGTCACGGAGACGGTTCTGGTAGCCGATGGTAAATTTCTTGCCGGATTTCTTCCATGCGTCCAGCATCTTCTGTGCGTCCTCGGTATTGTGCGCCATAGGCTTTTCGCACATCACATGCTTGCCTGCCTCAAAGGAAGCAACCGTGATCGGGCAGTGCGCCACGTTGGGGGTACATACGTGAACCACATCAATCTCAATGCCCGTATCCGCCAGCATTTCCTTGTAATCGGTGTAAACCTTCGCGCCCTCTGCGCCGTATTCTTTACATGCCTTCTCTGCCCGCTCCGGAATGATGTCACAGAACGCTACCATAACAGCCTTGTCCTCATTCGCCTTGATCGAAGGCATATGCTTCTGATTTGCGATACCGCCGCATCCAACGATTGCTACTCTCAATTTGCTCATTGTTTTGTTCTCCTTTTCTTTTTCTCTTACCTTGATTCATATTATACCGAATCCCTCTAATGAAAACTTTCTTTGAATTATCCAGATTTATCCCCTTATTTGGACTTTTTTCCAGGCAATAAAAAAAACAGGACAAAAAAGCTATATCTTTTTTTGTCCTGCTGTAATAAAGAGGTGCCTTAGTTACCTGTCAGTTCATTCTTTCAGGAATCATTTAATAGATTTCTAATTATCTCTTTAGATATCCTTATTTATAATTTGTTTTCTCGAAATCAGCCACGAAATCGCATAAAGTAATACACCTACAATAGTCACAAGACCACAAGCGAGCAGCTTGTTATCAATTAGCAGCGCAGCTCCTACAAATACAAAAGAGGAAAAAGGGTACGCAATGATTAAAGCCAACATACTTTTTTCTTCACTAAGCAGGAATGTGAGTGGTATTGTCATGCTTCCAGAAAGCAATGCCATAGCAACGCTGATGCCAACAAACAGCATCATAGATTGATCGTCAATTTGACCTTTTATAATGGATACCACAACACCCAGAATGACACCTAAAAGCAAACCGATCCCACTAAGTAGTAAATACAAGATATATTTACAGTCTAAAACAGCCGTTCTGGATACAGGTAAAACAATCGAAACTTTTTTCCAACCAGAGTTTCTGTCCATATTTATCGTCGTTACAGAGATCATTCCGAGCATAACAGTTGCAATTACAGTTAAAACCCATGTGGAAGTCAAAAAAGACATTCCTATTCCAACCACTGCAAAAACTACGAGTATGATATATAGCACAGACTTGATTAAATAATAATCTTTCAGTAATAAGCCTTTCATTTTATTTCCCCCTTTCCCCTTTTATATAGAGAAGCATAATTTCGTCAATCGAAGCTGAATCAATCAGTGCTTTGGGATATTTTTTCTTCATGGCAGCACGATCAGCAACCAGTGCCTGCCATTCATAGTCCATCTTGCGATATACGATGATGTCCGATTGATCCAATGCCTCGAACTGTGCGGCTCCACACTTAATGATACCATACTGCTCGATCAGCTCATCCTTCGGCTTTGAGAATACTACTTGCCCTTCGTGAATAAAAACAATGTAGTCAGCAATTTTTTCAAGGTCAGTAGTGATGTGCGAAGAAATCAAAATAGAATGCGTTTCGTCCTGTGCAAAGTCCAATAAGATGTCTAATATATCATCTCGTATGACGGGATCAAGCCCGCTGGTGGCCTCATCCAAAATCAGCAGCTTAGAATTATGGGACAAGGCAACTGCGATTGCCAATTTCATTTTCATTCCTTTTGAAAATTGCTTCATCGGTTTATCAGCAGGTAAAGAAAATTTTTTCAAAAGGTTCAGGAATGTGTGTTCTTCCCATGAATGATAAATGTCTTTCATAACCCGGTTGAGTTTTCGGGTAGAAAAGATTTCAGGATAGTTATTGCCGTCAAATACGACACCAATCTGTTCCTTGATTTCGTTATCTAGCTGCTCTTTACCTAAAACGCAGATGCTGCCTGCCTCTTTCTGAATAAGTCCCAGCACTGCATTGATAGTTGTACTTTTTCCGGCTCCATTTTCACCAATCAGTCCTACAATAGAACCACATGGAACAGAAAATGAAACTCCATTCAACATAAAATCTTTATATGTCTTAGTTAGACCTGAAATAATTAAAGCATCATTCATTCTCCATCATCCTCCTGATACATAAGGGTTAGCAAATCGGTCAACTTGTTGAGAGATATTCCGCTTGTGCGGGCAATTTCGATTGCCTCTGTAAATTTTTCCTCTATCTTCTTTTGTTGTTCTTCAAGATAGAAGTCTTGGTTTTGTGCCGACACATAGCAGCCTTTTCCAGCAGTTGTTTCAATAAAACCATCTTCCTGCAAAGTTGCATAAGCCTTTTGTACTGTAAGAATACTGATGTGCAGCGATTTTGCCAATGAACGCACAGACGGAATCGCTTCACCAGCTTTCAGTTCTCCACTTATAATAGCCGCTTTAATCTGTGAAGAAATTTGCTCATACAGCGGTCGGCTTGCTTTATTGCTTACGACTATTTCCAAATTCTCACCACCATTTCTTCTTTAACTGTATTACTACTGCAAATACAGTATAGTACATATAAAGACAGTTGTCAATATGGCAGACAGCCATATCATAGAAAAAGTTCTTACAGGTCTCATAAAACCTGTTCTGGAAAAGCCTTCTTATGCCCTTCATGATGCCTGTGGCTTTCGAACAGATTATCAGTTCATAGCAAAAAGTAAGATGAAAACAATTCAGAAAAAAAGGAAAGGACGGGAATAAATTACCATAGCCCGTGACAACAAAAAAACTGCTATACCCCAGTAAATATAAGGGATATAGCAGTTTTTTCTTTTTTTAAACTGTGAAAGACGGAATTTTATAAGCTGTAATACCACATGTCAAAATAATCGATACAAAAAAGTATTCCTAAGGTCTTACGAACATAACAGCACTCGTATCTAACACCCCTGCCCCTTTAGAAACTCCAAAAACCTTTCCACGCCTCCCCCCACCATTTTCACCCCTTCCGGCCGCTGCCCGCTTACCTCCGACACATCAAAAAAATCCCCCGCCGAAGTCCGCCCGGTACGCATAAAGCTGTCGCTGCCGAAAATGTTTTCTTCTATCCCCACATATTCATCTCCCCAAAACGCACAGTCCCTGGCCTGGATGCCGCTTTCCCGGGATATGCGGCCGAGGATCGCGTCTACGTTGTCACTTTTGCTGGACACCCCCACCTCCAGATACTTTGCGTCACAGGTGGGAACCACCTTGATCCCATAATCCTTCCCGATGGAAACAGCCAGCTCCAGCAGCTCCATGAGCCCTCTGCGAATCCTATGGTTTTTCAGCTTTTTCCGAAGCAAATGGAGTTCGTCCTCCTGCATAAACAAATGGTCTCCCCTCAGATTGTCCGCCATCAGGTCAATCTTGCAGTAGTTGGGCCTGCAAAAAACGATGTCCGTATCCAGTCCGTACTGCTCTTTCAGCCGGACATGGATCTCAAAACAGATCCGGTGGATATCCAGCAGCGTTTTCTGATCCGGGATCTTGTTTTCAAAGATATAGGGCGTCCCATCCCGAAATTCATAATTATAAGCCCCCCGCCCCAGGCCCAGGTATAGATTCTCAAGCTGTTTTTTCGTAAAATACTCTTCTATACGCCCGCCTGCGATATTTTCCAGGGTGGTCCCGCTGATCACCGCCAGCTTCACCCCCTTCTCCAGCAGCGGCCGCATTGCCGATACTGTCGCCTCTGCCGGCGCCGTCCTGGATGTCACTGCGGTACCGTCCCAGTCAAAAAAGACCGCCTTATATTTTTTCAACGTGTCTCCCTCCGTTCTCCTGAATGCAAATTTCCTTTCCGCCGATATAAAATGTGATCTTCTCCCCCTCTTCCAGGGTAAACTCCGCCTGTCCCCGGGAAACCCCGATCCTCAAAAGAGACCTTTTGTACCGGAGCTTAAAGGAATAGCTTTCCCACTCCGAAGGAAGGGACGGAGAAAACTTAAGCCTCGAATCCTGGCACCGCAGCCCGGCAAACCCGTTTACAACCGCCTGCCATGTACCCGCCATGTTTGCCCCATGGATGCCCGCGTAAAAATTATGATGGTAATCATCCAGATCCATCCTGGCCGACTGTGAAAAATACCGGTAAGCCTCGTCATAGTACCCGATGTCACATGCCACAATCCCGAAAATACAGGTAGACAGGGAGGAGTGATGAAGAGTCACCTCCTGGTAAAAGTCGTAGTTCCGCCGGATCTCTTCCTTCGTAAAAAGATGGCTGTGCAGATACATCCCCAGGATGGCGTCGGCCTGCTTGGACATCCGGTGCCGCATAATAAACAGCGGATGATAATTCTCATACAGCCAGGCCCGTTTCTCCTCAGGTATCCTCGATTCGTCCCAGGGCCTGCGCATCATGAATCCATCGTCAAGGGGGTAGACCTGCCGGGCTTCGTCATATGGAAAATACATGTGATCTATGATCTTCTGCCAGAGCTTCAATTCCTCCTCCGAAAAATCCAGTTTCTTTTTCAGGCGTGCAAGTGCTTCCCTGTCGTGCCGGGCCAGATATTCCACCGCTCCTTTCGCGTCCCGGAGATTCTCCCTGGCCATCAGGTTTGTGTAAAAATTATTGTCCACAAGCACATTGTATTCGTCCGGCCCGGTCACGCTGCAGATACAATATCTGCCCCCTTTGCACTCCGCAAAGCTGCCCACATCCGCCCAGACCCTGGCGGTCTCGATGAGGATTTCCGCTCCCTTTTCTTTCAGGTAGTCCACATCCCCCGTCACCTGCAGGTACAGGGACAGTGCATAGGCAATATCTGCGTTGATATGGTATTGGGCGGTTCCCAGCGGATAATAGGTGGATGCCTCCTCCCCGTTGATGGTGCGCCAGGGGAACAAAGCGCCTTTGTCATGCCCCAGAATCCGGGCCCTTTCCCTGGCCTGTTCCAGGGTGCCGTACCGGTAGTCTAAAAGACGCCTGGCCGTCTCCGCCTCGGTATACACAAACACCGGCAGCACATACATCTCCGTATCCCAGAAATAGTGTCCCTCATACCCCTCTCCCGACAATCCCTTGGCCCCCATTCCGGTCCTGCCGTCCCTTCCCGCGGACTGCAGGATATGAAACAGGTTGAACCGAAGCCCCTGCTGCAAAGCCTCGCTGTCCTTTCCCTGAATCCGGATATCCGCCGTGTCCCAGAACCGTCCCATATAGGCTTTCTGGCTCTTTTCCAGTCCCCCGAAGGTTTTCTCCTCCGCTTCTTCTAAGAGGTCCAAAATATATCCCTTCAAATCCTCTGCCGGCAGATCCAGATCCGTGGAATAGCAGAGCATTTTTTCCAACACCACGGCGGAGCCCTCCTTCGCCTCTGCTGTCAAAACCGCCGTCCCTTCCAGTTCCTCTATACAAAACTCCCATCCCGTCTCACATCCGCTGCCGGATACCCTGTGGCTGCACCCGCAGGCTGCGGTGAGCCGGCTGTTTTTCGTAATCCCTTCATAATACAGGCGGTGTCCTTCCCCCTCCAGCCTGAGAGGTTCCAGCCTTCGGCCGAAGGGACCGTAATCCACGATCGGATTCGTCTTTCTCGTATGGTTTTCCACATCCGCCTGCAGCCTTGACCGGAACTGGATCTTCCCGGAAAAATTCAGCGGTGTGACCTGAACGCGGATGGCCATGATATTTTTCATTTCAAAGGACACCAGCCTTTGGAACCGGATCTCGGCCTTCCTTCCCCGGGGCGAAGTCCAGACCAGGCTCCTTTTCAGCACCCCGTCCTTCATATGCAGGATTCTGGAGTAGTTTTCTATCGTCCCCTCCTCCATGGTGAACCATTCATCCTCCAGGAGCACCCTTGTCTCTTTCATATTCGGCAGGTTCAGCAGGGACTGGCTGAACAGCGGCGATCCGAAATTCGCTTCCCCGTAGCGGATCTGCTCACTCTCATAGAATCCATTTACAAAATTCCCTTCCAGCCCGGTGTCTATGTCAAAATCATAGGCTTCCTCAAACGTCCCCCGGGTTCCGATGTACCCGTTGGAGAGGGAAAACGTCGTCTCATTCCTATAATTATATTTCCGGTCAAAGGAAGTCTCCGTAATGGTCCAGGGCTCCACAGGGTAGATCGGCTTTATTTCCATATTCATCATTTCCGGTCACACTCATCCTTTCACTGCGCCTGCGGTCAGGCTTTCCATCACCTGTCTCTGCAGGACGATAAACACCAGGATCGTCGGCAGCACGGTCATCACCACCGCCGCAAACAATGCGGAATAATTGTTGGCAAAGGTTCCCATATAATAATTCAGCGCAATCGGAACCGTCCGCGCCGTATCCCCGCTTGTAAGCATCAGCGCAAAATAAAACTCATTCCAAGTATTGATAAACTGCAGAAGTGCGATCGTCACCAGCCCTGGCTTCGCAAGAGGCAGGATGATATGGACAAAGGTCTGCAGAAACGACGCGCCGTCAATATAGGCGGATTCTTCCAATGCAGTGGAAATGGTTTTATAATAGCTGACCATCACGAAAAACGACATCGGAATCCCCATGGCGGAATACACGATGACCAGTCCCAGCTTGGTATCAAAAATCCCCAGCTTCTGGAAAATCATAAACAGCGGCTGTGAGATCGCCTGGGCCGGAAGCATCAAAGACGCGGAGATAAAAAGAACCACCAGCGTTTTCAGCTTAAAATCAAACCGGGAGACAATGTAGGCGCACATGGCAACCAGAGCCACCGTGACAAGCACGCTGCTGCCCACGATCACAATGCTGTTGAAAAAATATTTCGCAATCGGCGCGTACTGAAACGCCGCCTTATAATTGTCCAGATTGAAGGACGACGGCAGGGACAGCGCGGAGGAATTGATCTCCGCATAGGTTTTGAAGGAACTCAAAAAGGCCCAGAGGATCGGCCCGACTGCGATGGCCGTAAATACCGCCATGAACACATATTTGCATAATTTCGCAATGGATTTCATCTCTTTTTCTCCCCCTGTTCTCTCTTTTCCTGGAACATCCTCTGAATCAGAAGCACCAGGATCAGCCCGATGGCAATCTGTACGGTTCCCACCGCATTTGCCTTTCCGTAGTTGTTCTCAAGGGTTGCCGCCTTGTACAGATAGATAGGCAGATTCAACGTCGTATTCCCCGGCCCCCCTTTTGTGGTCATGTAAATGATGTCGAACTGGGATACCATGGCCACCGAAGCAAGGGTCACACAGGTCCCGAAGATATTTTTCATCAGGGGCAGGGTGATATACCGGTCCAGCTGCCAGGGGCTGGCCCCGTCCACCGTGGCGGCCTCGTAGATCTCCTTGTCAACCGCCCCCATCTCTGCCAGAAAGATGATCGTATTGAATCCGGCGTAGAAAATCCACGTAGCGGTAACGGTCCAGAACGCGTATCTGGAATTTCCGAACAGGTTCGGCACCTGGCTCACCTCCACCCCGATCATTTCCAGAAACGGCTTTACGATCCCGAAGGTGGGGTTCAGAAGCAGCGTAAACATCACCCCCGTGGCGGCCGTGGGTACAATATTGGGGATCATATAGGCCGTGCGCACCACCTTCCAACCTTTGGGCTTGCGTCTGAGGACCAGCGCCATCACAAGCCCCAGGGACACATGGAAGGTAGACTGCAGAAGCACCCACACCAGGGTATTTTTTATGGATTCCAGAAAATCCCCGTCCCCGAATATGTTCACGAAATTTTTCACCCCCGCGAATACCGGCCCGGAAAAGGTCGTATAATCACAGAGCGACGTATAAAGCACCGTGACGATCGGAGCCGCGTACACCAGGGCGAACAACAGCATGCAGGGCATGGTAAACAGCACGATCCACAAGCCTTTATTTTTGATTCTCATTGTACAAATCCTCCCAGTATAAAAAGGGGCAGGCCCGCAAGTATCGTCACCGTTGCAGTTCACGGCCTGATCGGCCGCAAACTGGAACTGCTTACCTGCAGACCTGCGGTTTGTCTCTGACTTACTCCTGATTCTTTGCCGCGGATTCCGTCAGTTTGCTGCAAAATTCTTCTGGTGTGATATTTCCGAAGGCCAGCTCCGGAAGCTCTGTCGAGAAGGTATCGATGGTGTTCTGATACCAGTACGCCTGATTCTGTCCATAGGTGGCCTCGGCCTCGTTCTGGATCTGCAGTACCTCCGCCATCAGCGGGTCGCTCTCCGTAAGGTCCTCCGGGATATCCAGGTCATTAGATACCGGCTGCAGCCCTGTCATTTCCAGCGCCTTGATCTGATTCTCCGGGCTGGTCTCAAATTTCAAAAACGCAACAGCTGCTTTGATCTTCTCCTCATCCGATGCCCCTACCATATCCCCGGGTGTGGGAACCATTTCCATGCCCCGGCCCGGCATCAGCATAATACCCACCTTATCATAAAATCCTTCCGGCGCTTTTTCCGTCTGGGAGAAATCCGGAATCATCCAGGGGCCGTTGGGGATCATCGCGATCTCCCCGTTGAAGAAGTGGGTCGCCATGGGGTCGTATTTCCCGCCCACCGCATCGTCTGTGGTGTATTCCTGGAACATCCTCTGGATCGTCTCCGCCGCGGCTTCCACCTCCGGCGTATTAAAGTCGTCTGGATACATGGTATTCATCCATTCATTTCCGGCCTCCCCGCTTGTGCCGATCAGGGCGCTCATCCACAGATTGGTAAGCCACCCCATATCTGCGGTGTCCATGCCCACCGGCGTGATTCCCGCTTCTTTCAGCTGATCGCAGGCCGCAAAGAAGTCGTCCCAGGTCTCATACCCTACCTCCGGCACTTCCACCTTCGCCTTCTCAAAAAGCTCTTTGTTGTAATAGATGTAAGAAATTTCCTTGGAAACCGGTACTCCATAGATCTTCCCGTCTACCGTATTGAAGTCCAGCGAGGTTTCATCAAACAGCGCTTTCCACTCCGGATCTTCCTCAAAATACTGGGTCAGGTCCGCCACCTTCCCTGACTTAGCCGCCAGTTCGGTGATGTTGTTCCCGCCGTTGAACACGATATCCGGCAGATCCCCGCTGGAGATCAGCAGCTTGATCTTCTGGTTGTAAGCGTCCGTGGTCGGAATCTCCTCAAATTTGAACTCTACGTTCTTCCCTTCTTCGGTTTTCTGAAATTCCTCGAACAGGTAGGCGTAGTAGTCCGCCGCGTAATCCGTTCCTACGTGGTAGTTGATGACATTCAATACGGTCTTTCCCGTATCTTCCGATGTTCCGCCGGATTCCGTCTTGCTTTCCGTCCCCTGTCCCCCGCCGTTTCCGCAGGCTGCCAGGCCCAATACCATCGTACCCATAAGCGCAGATGCAAGTACCCTCTTCAAATAGTTCTTTTTCATGCTCGTTCCTCCTACATTTTTTGCCGCCGGTTTGTAGGGCAGACAGATCCTCCGCCTGCCTGTATGGAATCATCTCCCATACGTCTCGGCTTTCCTTAAGCTGGTTCTATTATAGTACGCCTGCTGCCCGGATTTGAATAAAGGGATATGCTGTGTTCTTTGAATTTCATAGCCGGAACACCCTCTCATCGGCCCCCGCCCTCCCGGCGTTGTGCATTGCTTTAAATTATTTGCTGCTTTCTTTGGAATTTTTTGCTTCCGCCCCAAAACCGATTGAAGACAGGGGCGGATTATGTAATAATAATATGTAATAAGAATTGCGCCGATGCGCAAGCAGGTCATCAATTTTCTTGCGAAAATTGGTGACAAATGATAGTCAAAGACCCCGCAGCAAGCTGACAGGGCATCAAAATTCTAGCGCAGCAAGCTGCGGGGTATTTGACCCTCGCGGCAGTCGCCAAATATCCATGCAAGCATGGCTACTTGGCTCGTTGCTTCGCGGGAATAAATGGAATACAGATAAGGATGGAAAAAAACAGATATGAACAGAAGCAACACGATACACATCCCCTCCCTGCGCTCCTTCATCACCGTTACCGTTTCCCTGATCGTAACCCTCATCCTGCTCTGTTCCTTTTTCTTCTATTATATAAGGACAGACCGGATTCTTACAACCAGTTATGAACACTCTGTCACCGGCCAGTTTGGACAGGTCAACCAGAAGATCAGCGACCAGGTGGATTCCATTGACTCGGTCATCCCCCTTTATGTATCCAACGCCTCCATTGCCGGGATTTTAGAGGATACCGCCCACAAGCCGCTGAGCTCGGAGCGTAAGATCCATATAGAAAAACAGATGACGGACCTCTATTACAGCACGCCCCTGTCCGCAAAAAATTTTACAAACGGGATCTACATCCTGAACGTGCAGGGGGACGTATTCCGCATATCCACCTCCGCCTCCCCTGCCGGGAGCCTCTCCGGAAGCCATGAGCTCCTCCGGGATCTGGATCAAAAAGAACACCGGCTGACCTGCCGGATGCTGCCCTCAGACGGAAAAAACCTTTATTTTATCCGAAATCTTTTCAGCGGCAATACGGGAAGCTACAGCGGAACCTTCATCATCGCCGTGGACTTGGAAAAATGGCTTGCCTACTGTGTAAACGGACTGGCTCCTTCCTGGTTCATCTGCCTGTATGACCGGGACATGAATCTCTGTTCCAGCCGGGACATGGAACCCCAGAGCCTGGAGCTGCAGGCCGCGCTGGATCAGGGAAGTACGGCCTTTGTCTCCTTCCAGGAGCTAACGCTGTGCTCCGACGCATATTTTACCGCCGTGCAGAAGCTGGACAAGATCCAGCTCACCGCCGCCGTGGCCGCGCCGAAAAGCATCCTGTTCCAGGATCTCAACGATACTTTAAAGACTTACGTCCTGCTGCTGGCATGTACGGTATTGGCTGCGCTCCTCCTGGCCGTGATCGTCAGCCGGGCAGTCACCAGGCCCATTGACCGGATGATCTACCACATCAACCAGATCTCAAAGGGGGAGCAGGACAGCCTGCCGCCCATGAAGATGTACCGGGAGTTTCGGGTCTGGGCGGACGCCCTGAACCAGATGCTGAAGCAGCTGGATATCTACTACAACGACAATTTTCAGAAACAATTGCTGCTGAAAAGTTCGGAAATCCGGGCGCTGCAGTCGCAGATGAACCCCCATTTTTTGTTTAACGTGCTCAACACCATCGCATGGAAGGCACAGATCAGCGATCAAGAGGAAATCTATCAGATGATCATTTCCCTGGGGGAGCTTCTCAAGAAAAATACGCTGTCCAAAGAAACGGACTATGTGCGCCTTGCCCAGGAGATCGAGTATGTGAAGTTTTACGTCTACCTGCAGCAGATGCGTTTTGAGGACAAGATTTCCTGCGTATTCCAGGTTCCGGACGTGCTGATGGACTGTATGGTTCCCACGTTCTGCATCCAGCCGCTGGTGGAAAATGCGATCGTACACGGTCTGGAGCCAAAAGACGGAAAGGGACGGCTCATCGTACAGGTCATCCCGTCCGACGGCCGGCTCATGGAGATTTCCATTATCGATAACGGGATCGGCTTCGACCCCATCCCGGATATACGCAATATCCGGCCCTCCGGGGCGGACGCCCACACCCATGTAGGACTTTGCAACCTGGATAAACGGCTGGAGCTGCTTTTCGGGCCGGATGCCCGCCTGCGCATCGACAGCATCCCGGAAAAATGCACCACCATTTCCTTTCAGATTCCGATCCGCACAAAGGAGGAAGACCATGACATTCAAACTGTTAGTTGTTGACGATGAAGCCATCATGCGCAAAGGCATTGCCAATTTTATAGACTGGGATTCTCTGGACTGTAAGGTGGCCGGAACGGCCGGAAATGGAATGGAAGCCATTGAATTTATCAAAGCCAGTCCCGTGGATATCGTCATCACCGATATCAAGATGCCTGTGGCGGACGGCCTGGCCGTGGCAAAATTCATCTATGAGCATCAGCCAGAGATCAAAGTCATCCTGCTGACCGGATACGCAGATTTTGAATACGCCAAAACAGCCATCAAATATAACGTATCCGCTTTTATCCTGAAACCGACCAATAAAAAAGAGCTGATGGAAGCCATCCAGGACGCGCAGAAGCAGATCGTCACCTCCAGGAAACAGACCTCCATCGCCGAAGAAGAACTGGCATTTCTGAAAGACCAGCTATTGCTGGAAATGACCGGCTCCGCCTTCCTCCCCTCCTTTGAGGAGCGGCTTTCGAATCTGGGAATCCGTCTGGACCACTATTATGTAGCGGCATTCCAGATGGTCCCCCTGGAAAATGACACCGCCTTTTTAAAGAGCATTATCCTCGACGGAAAAAAGGACGCCTGCTGCTACCGCTACAACAACCTGATCATTGCGGTCTATTTTTTGGAGGGCCGCTGTGAATCTGTACCGGATGCGGTTCTGGAGAATTGCCGGGAGATCACCGTGATCGCCCGGACGCTGGATTCCCGGGAGGTGTCGGTCGGAATCAGCCGGTACCACAGCAGCGCTTCGGACTTTGGCTATGCCGTGTCCGAGGCGATCCACGCCCTGACATTTCATTTTTATTATGAAAAAAATATTGCCCTCTTCTCCGACGCGCCAGAGGACGCGGACTATGACCTGACCGCGGAAAACTCCCTGGATCTGTTCCATTTTGAGAACCACCTGCACAACTGGCTGTTTGAGGACGCCGGCGGGGTTCTGCATAAGATCTTCAATAAGTTTAAGTCCAATTTTGTCAACTCCGCGGATGCCAAAAATATCTGCGCCCAGATGTATTACATCTGCTGCCGGGTGCTCATCAAGCGTGAAAATGCCGCCCCTCCCGGCGAATACCTGTCCAGGATCACCCAGGCGTCGGATATCTTTTCCCTGGAACATACGGTCTTTGAACTGATGGCTTATACAAAGGATCATTTTGTAGGGACCGCCGCCCAGAACAAGCTGTTTGACCATGCGGTAAAATTCATCCACAGCCATCTTTCAGAGCCCTTGTCCCTGGAGGTCCTCTCGGACCATCTCCATATCTCCGCGTCCCACCTGAGCCGGACGTTTAAAAAGGTATGTGGGGAATCTCTGACGGAATACATCAATCACGTGCGGATTGAAAAAGCAAAGGAATATCTGCTCCGGCAGGATATCCTCGCCTATGAGGTCGCGGATCTGGTGGGATACCATGACGCCACGTACTTTTCGTCTATCTTTAAGAAATATACGGGGGTGAGCCCTACGGAATATCGGCAGGGGGCTTTGAAGTCAAATACCCCGCAGTAATGATGGGGCATCAAAATTCTAGCGCAGCAAGCTGCGGGGGGATTTGACCCTCGCGGTGGGCTGCCAAAGCCCTCTTAACAAACTTCTTTCCATATGCCCTATATCTCAATTATATCATCAACACATTTGTACAACTTATAGCATTTCTGATCACTTTCCTGCACAAATGTATTCATATCTTCTTCAAAATCTTCATAACTGTTTCTGACTTTATATAAATGATATCCTTCCTCCGTAGAACAAAGCGTAACAAAAGTAATTCCGACTTGCTTTCTCAGTTCCAAAATTCTTTTCTCACAATCATTCAAAAGAATATCTCCCAGATAAATCTTCCCGTCTCCTGTTTCAGCAATCTTTGTCCCCTGGTATCCGCTATGTACAGCCAAATAATTAACTCAAACTTCGCATTTGAATAAGCACAGATGCAGCTTGAAAATTCAATAAAAACTGGCAATAAAATAGCATGAAACCGTCTGGTTTGGTATAATTGAGTTGTCAAAAAACAATTAAAACCGGAGGCTCATGCTATGAATAAAAGTATAACACAAGCAAACCAGA